>CALMZF010000180.1 GCA_937870645.1 uncultured Paludibacter sp.
AAAAATCGCTGTTGTAGTCACCCAGGTCATTGAGCGACATATATGCATACAGAAACTGAAGTGCTTCTTTGTGTTCCCGTTTGAGGTCCGCTTTATCGAAAATTCCAAATAATTCATCCCCTCTTGCCGATAGATCGGATTTTCGTTTTTCAAACTGCTTCTCTACCTCGCTTCGATATCCGGCATCGGAAATAAAGTGTTTGTTGTTCTGACACGACACGAGCAAACCAATCAGAACTACAGGAATGGCAAATAAAGATTTTTTCATGGTGATTGGATGTTTTTTTAACAGCAACTTTTATTAACAACAAGTTGAAGCATCAGAATATTTTTCTATAAATATGGCAGTATGGTGTTCCGTTTTTCTTGTCGTAATATTCCTGATGGTAGTCTTCTGCTTCCCAAAATTCACCGGCAGGCTGTAGCTGTGTAGATACTTTATAGCCCTTATCGGTGAGTATGCCGATGTATTTTTCTGCCATATTTTTTTGTTCGGGCGAAGTGTAGAAAATTACCGAGCGGTACTGATCGCCGATATCGGGTCCCTGGCCGCCAACCTGCGTAAAATCGTGAGTTTCAAAGAATAGTTTTATCAGATTTTCATACGAAGTTTCTGATGGATTAAATATCACTTCTGTTGTTTCGGCATGACCGGTGGTGCCTGTACACACTTCCCTGTAAGTGGGATTTTGCGTGTGTCCACCCATGTAACCCACCGTAGTGGCACGCACCCCGGCAGCTTTCATAAAATGATATTCAGTTCCCCAAAAACATCCTGATGCAAAATAGGCTGTATCTGTTGTCTTTTTTTCGTCCGAAATGAATTTCATGGATATGGAGTTGACACAATGGCGTGTATTCTTTGGTGTAAATCCTTCACCTTCGAACACATGACCAAGGTGAGCACCGCACGCTGCACATATTATTTCGGTGCGCCGGCCATCAGCATCGGACACACGTTTTACAGCTCCGGGTATTTCATCGTCAAAGCTTGGCCAGCCACAACTTGACTCGAATTTATCAGACGAACGGTACAAAGGCGCATCGCACCGTTTACAAATATATGTTCCGCTTTTATCATTATGGACAAATTCACCGGTAAATGGTCTTTCGGTGCCTTTGTGGATGATTACACTTTCTTCTTCAGGGGTTAATTTATTCAATTTCATAGCTTTAGTGTTTTTAGTTTGGCCGCAGGCCGAAAAAACAACAAGGAGCAGCAGTAATAAAATATGCTGTCCCCTGTTTGTGTAATTACTATATTTTATAACTTTCATATCACCTGATTTTACTATGTTGAAAAACAATTGAAATCAAATTTTGTTTCAAGCCGATCCGATAATAACTGAAAGTTATTTTTTTGATTTAAATTCCTACCTCAATCTGTCCATGGACTTCACCAGGTTTTCGTCTTTTGCAATTCCCCTCATGGCCAGATAATTTAATATCAGTGCAACGATTGAAAATACTGCAGGAATTTTCAACGTAAGTTCCGTACCAACCAGTTTATTTTTTCCTACAAAAATCACCACTGCCAGCACGATGGTGTAAATCAGAATAAGGAGAAAATTGACAGTGCACAAACGAAACTGCTGCTTTCGGTTTTTATACTTGAAAATAGTCATAATAGTCACTACCAGAATTATTCCAAAAATAAATGTAACAGGATTAGTGCTGATAGCCGATAAAAATGTTCCGTCGGGGTTCAGCTGAACAAATCCGCGCATATCGAGCTGATAAACAATGTTTTTGGCAACATCAAAATATTCGGCCACGGGCAATACGGCAGCTAAAGTCATGAGAACAGCTACCAATATCAGATAAACGGTTTGAATTCTTTGTATCATATTCTTTTCTGTTTTTTTACTTTTCCTTTTTCCATTGCAGGTCACGTACCTGGTAAATTCGCTCGATAATTTCCACCACTTTCAGTCCTTCCAGTACATTGGTCGTGATGGAGCCTTTATCAGTCAGTTTTTCCACCACATTTTCAATCACATAATGGTGGTTTTGAGCTGAACCTTTGTATAATCCGTAGTCATTTGGCGGATTGGATGGTGCAAGTTCGGGCATTGTATAATCTTTCACATGGCAATACGCCACTTCATTCATGTATTGTCCGGCAACTTTTATGGTACCTTTTTCGCCAATAATGGTGATGCTGCTCTCCAGATTGGTATCCCACACCGAGGTGGAATAATTCAAACAACCCATGCCACCGTTGATAAAGTCAAATGTCACTACGCCACTATCCTCAAAATCAGTGAGTTCCTTGTGATTAAAATCAGCGAAATTGCCTCGTATATTGGTAATGTCGCCAAAGAGCCAGTACATGATATCAATAAAGTGCGAAAACTGAGTGAACAGTGTGCCTCCATCGAGTTTTGCATCTCCGTGCCAGTTACCCTTTTTGTAATAGCGATCGTCGCGATTCCAGTAGCAGTCAAGTTTTACCATAAAGATTTTGCCCAGCAGACGCTGATCCATCACTTCGCGAAGCCATACCGAAGGAGGCGAATATCGGTTTTGCATCACGCAGAATACGTGTCGCGACATCTTCAGCGATTTGAATATAATCCGTTCGGCATCGTTTTTGGTGAGTGCTATGGGTTTTTCGAGAACCACATGTTTACTGGCTTTCAGTGCTTTGACTGCATATTCGGCATGATATCCGTTGGGCGTACATATACTAACTACATCAATATCAAGACCTGCTTCCAACAAACTATCAATGTCGGTAAAAAATGGTTCCTGAATATCGGCAAGTCCTAATTGCTCTTTTGGCAAAATATCACAAACGGCTACCAGCTCGGCATCCTCGTTGCGTCGGATCATTTCGGCATGGCGTTTTCCAATATGTCCCTGCCCTATTACTGCAAATTTTACCATATAATTTTTTTATTTCAATATTTATTACTCGGATATCAGTTTTACCAGTCCTTCCTTCAATTTATATTTTTCTCCTGCTTCGGGACAAACGGCCACACCTTCATCATTAAAAGTGAGTTTATGCCCGTTCCGGCTTACCCATCCTGTTTGCCGGGCGGGATTGCCCACGACGAGTGCAAAGGGTTTTACAGCCTTTGTAATCACTGCGCCGGCTCCCACCAGTGCATATTCGCCTATTTCGTTGCCACACACCACCGTAGCATTGGCTCCGATACTGGCACCTTTGCGCACAAGCGTTGAAGCATATTCATTTTTCCTGTTCACATGGCTGCGCGGATTGACCACATTGGTAAAAACCATGGAAGGTCCCAAAAAAACATCATCTTCACAGATTACGCCGGTGTAAACCGACACATTGTTCTGTATTTTCACATTGCGGCCAAGTACCACTTGCGGCGAAATCACCACATTTTGTCCTATATTACATTGTTCGCCAATAACGCATCCCGACATGATGTGCGAAAAATGCCAGATTTTTGTGCCATCGCCAATGATGCAATTTTCATCAATCACTGCTGTAGGGTGTGCAAAATAACTCATTCTGATTTATTATATGACTGATTATTAACCTATTCTATTTTTTTTCAATAAATTCCAATACACCTTTTGTAATATACTCCAGCTGTTCATCGTCCAGTTCGGTATGCATTGGCAGTGACAAAACACATGAGCTTAGCATTTCAGCAATAGGGAAATCACCTTCTCTATATCGTGAATTTTTATACGCTTTTTGCAGATGCAGCGGAACGGGATAATAGACCATCGCCGGAATGCCAAGTTCGGATAAATAATTTTGCAATGCAGAACGGTCAACGCCGTTTAATTTAATAGTGTATTGATGAAATACATGCGTTGAATTAGTATTTCGATAAGGAATTGTTATTTTATCACATTCTGCAAATGCATTATCGTAAAAAGCAGCTGCCCGCTGACGTGAAGCGATATATTCGTCAAGGTATTTAAGTTTCACATCCAGAATAGCTGCCTGAATACTGTCAAGACGTGAATTAACTCCCACCAGATCGTGATGATATCTGACCACCATGCCGTGATTGGCTATGGCCTGAATTTTGGAAGCCAACTCATCGTTGTTGGTGAATATTGCACCTCCATCACCATAACATCCCAGATTTTTGGAAGGAAAAAACGATGTACAACCGATGTCGCCCATGCATCCCGAGTGAACTACACGTCCATCTGAAAAAGTATAGACTGAGCCTATCGACTGGCAGGCATCTTCTATAACTTTCAGATCAAATTCGCGAGCCAAGTCCAGAATAGCTTCCATATCGGCATTCTGACCAAAAAGGTGAACCGGAACAATGGCTTTGGTCCGGGAAGTGATGGCTGCACGAATGCTTTCGAGGCTGATATTGAATGTATCGGGATCAACATCCACCACTACAGGAGTTAAACCGAGTAAAGCTACCACTTCGGCGGTAGCTATGAATGTGAATGTGGGAGTAATAATTTCGTCGCCGGGTCGAAAACCGAGTGCCATGAGCGAAATTTGCAAGGCATCTGTACCATTTCCAACCGGAATAACATGCTTCACATGCAGATATTCTTCCAATTGATGTTGAAATTCCACCACCTTTCCCCCCTTAATGAAAACAGCAGAATCTATCACTTCCTGAATACCGGCGTTAATTTGGAGTTTTATTTTTTCATACTGACTTTTCAGGTCAACCATTTGGATGGGTTTCATCATTTTATGCAATATAAATTTTTAAAATTTCTTTTTTATGACAACAGGCTACTTTTTTTCAAGGAGGAATTCCACCTCATCGGGTGAAAACCGAAGACTGGAAATATAAGGTGAATGATTGATTACCTGTAGTTTATGTCGTCTTTTCTGATTTTTAGTCACTTCATTGTAATCGAAAACTGCCTGAATATCATTCGATTTAATTTTGTTGAAATTGCTCAATCCAATATTATAAGTAGCCTCTATCATTACGGGGAATACCCTGATATTCATGGTTTCGGGCACATTGATCAGAGTAACCGGTATTTGTTGTTTTTTTTCGGTAAACATTTCAACAAAAACCCCCACATTAACATCATCAAATGCGTATTTCACGTCGGTAATGGGTCTTAATTTCGTTTTTATGAGCGTTGTATCAGCTATGTCTTTGAGTTCAACGGGCTCAGTATAAGCTGCTTTCATAGTGTCAACTATATGTCTGGGTCCGAATACCTTAACATTGGACGGTTCTACGTGAATGCTGTCGCTGAGAATGTACTGATTTGCCAGCGAAATGGTGGCATTTAGTTTTATCTTCAGGTCTTTGGTAGCCAGCTTGTAATAATGGATGGCTATGGAATCGGGTTTGATACTCAACACTGCCGTGGTGGGCAGCACGTAGCTGTATAAACGGGTTTTCAGCTGGTCGGCCGTGATGAGAATTTCACCTTTTTGGAAGTAAACCCGTTGTAAATCGAGTGTAAGGGGAATGGTTTTCTTTTTATTGTATTCGAGCAGACGAAGTCCTTCGTCGCGGATGACAATGGTGATATTTCGTGGCAATTCCGAGATTATTTTTACATCCTCAGGAATACCGATATAATTGACCGGAATGTTGATAATTGATTCGCGCTCGCGACCCAGCGAGTGTACAAACCAAAACATGCCTGAAAGGACAAGAAATACCAAGAAGGTCAAAACATTCTTAGAAATAAGTAATGCTTTAACCTTCAAAATTGAGTTTTTTATCGCCTTAAATCCTGACATGCCGGACGTGTAGCAAATAAAAATTATTTTACTTCGTTCGGAAGATCGGCAGCTGTGGCAAACACTGAATTTTTGTCCACGGTGATGCGTACATTTTCAGCTATTTCTACCGTGATAGTGGTTTCTTTGATGTCTTTAACCTTACCGTATATACCACCCGAAGTAACTACTTTATCGCCTACTTTCATGGCTTCGCGTTGTGCCTTAATTTCTTTCTGGCGTTTGGATTGTGGACGTATCATGAAGAAGTAGAAAACGACAAAGATCAGGACCATCATCAAAATACCTGAATATCCGCCCATACCACCTGAAGGTTGAGCTGCGCCTGTTGCGGCTTGTAACAAAATACTTAATAAATTCATAAGTGTGTGTTTATTAGTTGATTAATTGATAATTATATTTTAACGACTTTTATCAGTTTATTGTCAGCCTTAAGTTCCTTCACAATATTATCGAGCACTCCGTTGATAAAGGTGGCACTCTTATCGGTGCTGAATGATTTGGAAATTTCGATGTATTCATTTAACGTTACATTCACCGGAATTGTTGGGAAAGTCATGATTTCGGCCAATGCCGCCTGCATGATGATGATATCCATGAATGCGATGCGATCGAGCTCCCAGTTATTGGTGTGCTGGTCAATCATTTTCCGGTACACGGTTTCGTTTTCAAGAGCATTTTTGATCAGTCCGGATGCGAATTCTGCATCCTCATCATCCTTGAACATCGGCAGAAGTTCCTGATTTACACCATTTTCCGTATCAAATCGTTTGATGGTTTTGATTATAAAACTGATGACAATTTCGAGGTCATCGGTCCAGTAAATACTCTGATCTTCAATCGAATCAGAGAATTCCTCATTCATCAGAATGATTTTCTTATAAATTTTTCTCCAGATATCCTTGTCGGCTGTGTAATCTGAAGTTTCGGCATTCATATAATCGGCATAACTTTCGGAGGCTACAATCAGTTCATAGATACTTTTTATAGCGTCCTGATTATTCACCCACGAAGTTTTATTTTCTTTGAGAAATTCCTGCAAAGTTTTGTTACCTGAAAGCTGTGATACAAAACGATTGTCAATAAATCGCGTATTGGGATGCAAGTCTTCGTCGGTAGGACGTAATTTGTTGCGGCGTGCATCAATTTTATTGGCAGCATAATGGGTGATTTCGACCGAAAACTGCAAGAGGTGAAAATATAATTCGTACGTTTTCTCGATACTGAAAAACAACTCTTTTTCTGCCAAAGATATGGATTGTCCATCGCCTTTGTAATAAGAATATAAAATCTGGATAATCTTTATCCGAAGTAAAGCCCGGTTTATCATAAAAAATATAGTTGCGCTTGCGTCATTAATTTGATGCAAAGGTAAAAATTTTTTCATTTATTACGCCCATATCGTTTCAAAATCTTGTCATTTGGGAATTTATTAACGCTTCCACTGCTGTCATTTGAAAAATAAATAAAATAAAAGTTTCTATTCGTTTGATAAATCAAAAAAATATTCAGAAATTTGACCCTTGAAAGAGAGTATTCGTACGCTTTTCAAGAGATATTACCGAAATCATTACTAATTTGCAGCAAAAACCCGGCACTATTTGAGTTGATAGCTGTTTTAAAAATGTACCGTAATTTATGGAAGTCGAAAAGAGAAAAATTGAGATTGAAAAGAAAGACAGTGAAATCATTTATTCCAAAGCCATTAAAGCAGGAAAAAGGATTTATTACCTGGATGTAAAGAAAAGCCGTAATGAAGATTTGTATCTGGCCATTACAGAGAGTAAGAAGAAAGTAACCGGATTTGATGAAGATGCTCAGGTTACGTATGAAAAACACAAAATATTCCTTTACAAAGAAGATTTCGATAAATTTATCGAAGGCCTGGAAGATGTGGTAGGTTTTATTAAAAAAGAACAGGGTGAAGCACAACCAAGAGCAGAATACACTCCTGACTACAAAAAAGAAGAAACAAAGGAAGAAACCATAACCGGTTCCATTGCTGAAGAAACAAGCACCGAAGCAAAGCGAAGTTTTTTCGGCAAATTCAAATTCTGATTTGTAGTTACAATTCCTTTACTGAGCGTCCGCGGAAAATCCGAACGGGCGCTTTTTTACACTTGACAATCACCTGACTATATTCAGACAATCAATTGTTTATCTGAATTTTATATTTGATTTTTTTGTAAAAATATTAATTCAGACAATACAAAATAAACATATCATTATGAAATCTTTTGCAAGCGATAACTATTCGGGCGTGCATCCCGATATAATGAATGCCATACTGGAGGCGAATAATCATCATGC
>CALMZF010000181.1 GCA_937870645.1 uncultured Paludibacter sp.
TTTACAAAGCATAGCAAAACGGGTTGGACGTGTAAAAACTTATATCGGAGCACTTGTTTTCTCTGTTTTGGGGTATTTCTACATCGCATTTTTAGGGAAAGTAGAAGTGGACTTTTACATTGGGATGTTTTTAGCCGGAATTGGTTGGTCAGCGGTGATTTCAATTGTTTTTGCTATCATGAGCGAACGTGTAAATCCTGGCAAAATGGGCTTATATATGGGAGTATTTAATCTGGCAGTAGTTCTTCCCCAAATGATGAGTAACGGTGTGGCAAATGTCATTAAACAAACCGGTAATTACAACATCTTATACATTGCCTGTGGGCTGTTCATTGCAACTTCAATTTTATTCTGGATTTTTGTACGCGAACCCGAATCTTCAGATACAAAACAAACCATTCCTTCGGGCGGGCATTGAAAAGTTCCTGAAAATAACAGTGAAACCTGAAACAATTCACAGAACTTAAAATTCTAATCCTTTTTCGATAAATCGGAAAAGGATTTTTTTATTCCTCAAGTATAATATTTCTGCTTATCTTTGTGGAGTAAAAAAACCATAACCATGAAAAAAATTTTACTCATAATTATCGGTATTTTTGTCTTAGTTTCGTGCAATAACAAATCATCAAACAACAAAACAGTAAAACAACCCCTTACTCAAAAGTTATTAAATTACGCTACAGGATTTGCTGTCAATAATTTCGAAGATTACAAAGAAGTTATCGTTTTCAGTCCGTGGAAAAAAGGAGAAATTTATGCCCGCTATTATCTGGTGAAAGATATAAAAACCAAAACTCCGAATGATGGCGAAAAAATTAAAATTCCACTGAAAACACTGGCAAGCACTTCGGTTACACATTTGGAATTTTTGAGTTTACTGGATGAAATTCAAACCATTACCGGAGTTTGCAGCCCGGCATTGATTTATAATCCTGAACTGCAAAAAAACATACAAGCGGGCAAAATAACCGATTTGGGCGATGCTTTCAGCCTGAATGTGGAGAAAACGCTGGTATTGAAGCCTGAAGCCCTGATGACCAGTGGTTTCAATCAGGCCGATGCCGCTGCCCAACGCATCGGACAAGCCGGTATTCCGGTCATTTTCAACAACGAATGGATGGAAACTTCGCTGCTCGGCCGGGCAGAATGGATAAAGTTTGTAGCCGTATTTTATAATAAAGAACAGCTGGCTGACAGCATTTTCACGGACATCGAAAAACGATACAACGAACTGAAAGACAGGGCTTTGAAGGTAAAGAAAAAACCGAAAGTTATGTCAGGAAATAACTTCCGCGGAACGTGGTATATGCCTGCAGGGCAGAGTTTTATGGGGCAGCTTTTCAGTGATGCCGGAGGGGATTATTTTTATGCCAACGACACAACAACCGGCAGTTTGCCGCTTAACGTAGAAACAGTGTTGAAAAACTTTGCTGAAACCGATGTCTGGCTGAATGTTAATTTTTCAACCATCGATGAGTTGATCAAAACCGACAGCAAGCATGAATTTTTTCACCCTGTAATAACCCGGCAGGTTTATAATTTCAACAAGCGACTGCTTCCCTCCAGTGCCAACGACTTCTGGGAAAGTGCCGTAGCACGGCCCGATTTGCTGTTGGGCGATGTGATTGCCATTCTGCATCCTGAACTTTTACCGGATTATGAATTCGTTTACGCTGAAAAATTGAAATAAACCCATCCAATTCAAGTGAAATTATGATAAAACTAATCGTTTCGGATGAAATAACGCTCAAACAACTGGAAGAAACAGATGCACCTTACATCTTCCGGGTTATCGACAGCCAGCGGGAGTATCTGGGTCGGTGGCTTCCTTTTGTACCCGGCACAAAAACGATACTCGATACGATGGCTTTTATCTGGTCAGTGACTGAAACACCCGAGTTTTTTCGGGAGTTGGTTTTTTGCATCCATTACCGGAACGAATTTGCCGGTCTTATCGGTTTGAAATTTAATCCGGCAGACAAAGCCAACAAACGTACTGAAATCGGTTACTGGTTGTCGGAGCCCTTTCAGAAAAAAGGAATAGTGACACAAGCGGCCAAAATGCTGATTGATTATGCCTTTGATGAACTGGAACTTAACCGGATAGCGATAAAATGTGCAGTGGGCAATCACCCCAGCAAAAATATCCCGATGCGGTTGGGATTTATATTTGAAGGTATAGAACGCGATGGCGAACTTTTTCCCGACGGTCATTTTGTTGATCTTGAAGTATTTAGCCTGTTAAAAAAAGAATGGAAATAAACCGGATGAAACCCCGCAAAACGATACTGTTCATTTTGCTTACAGTGCTGCTGGCAGTGCTTTTTGTGGCCGACCTCAGCTTTGGAAGCATCCGTATTCCTTTCGGCGAAGCAATGAATGTTCTTTTCGGCGCAAGTTCCGATACGATTAATACCGAAATTCTGCTCAACTTTCGTCTTCCCAAAGCCATCACAGCCATACTGGCGGGTGCTTCACTTTCGGTAGCCGGACTTATGATGCAGACACTTTTCCGCAATCCGCTGGCTGAACCGTACATTTTGGGCGTAAGTTCGGGTGCCAGTCTGGGTGTAGCACTGGTGATGATGGCATCGGCAGTTTTGCCCGCCGTATTCATTTCCAGCGGCTGGGGAATGATACTGGCAGCCGTTATCGGAGCTGCACTGGTGCTTTTGCTGGTCGTAGGCGTTTCGTTTAAGGTTCAGAACTCGGTTTCACTGCTCATAGTCGGTATTATGTTCGGCACCATTGCCTCCTCGCTGGTGGGTGTGCTGCAATATTTCAGCAATCCCGATGCAATAAAGCTTTTCATCATGTGGAATATGGGCAGCCTCAGTGCCGTAACCTGGGAGTATTTGCAAATCCTGGTCCCGACGATACTTACAGGTTTATTGCTGGCAATCATACTTACCAAAAGACTGAACGGCTTATTGCTGGGCGAAAATTATGCCCGGGGACTTGGAATTCCCATTCTTCAAACCCGGGTGCTGATAGTTACAGCCACCGGAATTTTAGCTGGCGCCATTACGGCTTTCACCGGCCCGATAGCGTTTGTGGGAGTAGCCATACCACATATTGCCCGCGGCATTTTTCGCACAGCGAAACATCAGCTCCTGATGCCTGCCTGCGTCTTGCTGGGTGCTTCACTGATTTTAATCTGCGATATTATTTCACAAATTCCGACGCATACATTACCCATCAATACTATCAGTGCCTTATTTGGAGCACCGGTAATTATCTGGATTATTTTGAAAAGAAAATAAATATGTCGATCGTAAAAACCAGTCAGCTTTCCATCGGATACGCCAAAGGCAGCAATAAAACGTTGGTGCAGAGCAATTTGAACCTCGAACTGCTCCGGGGCGAAATGGTGTGTCTGATCGGACCCAACGGCAGTGGAAAAACCACGTTGCTGCGTACGCTGGCCGGTTTGCAAAAACCGTTGAAAGGCAATGTTTTAATTCAAGAAAAAAACATTACGGAATTCACGCAGCAGGAAAAAGCCCTGCAAATAGCGCTGGTGCTGACCGATAAAGTGCAGATTGAAAATGCCACGGTACGCGATATTGTTACCCTCGGTCAGCATCCCTACACCCACTGGCTTGGCGGACTTGCACCCGAAGGACGCGAAAAGGTGCACGAAGCCATTCGGATGGTGCATCTGGAGCATAAAACCAATCATTACCTCAACGAACTTTCGGACGGCGAACGGCAGCGGGTGATGATAGCCAAAGCACTGGCACAGGACACACCGCTTATTTTCCTTGATGAACCCACAGCACATCTGGATCTTCCCAACCGAGTGGAAATCATGTTGTTGCTTCACCGCCTGGCACACAAAACAGGCAAAGGCATCATACTTTCGACCCACGAACTGGACCTCGCACTGCAGGCTGCCGACCGCATCTGGCTGATGAGCAGTACAGAAGGTGTAATCTGCGGCGTACCCGAAGATCTGGTTATCGACGGCAGTTTCAACCGGGTTTTTCAGAGTGAAGCCTACTACTTCAATGCTGCCAACGGCAATTTTTCGATGAATTATCCGTTAAACAAACAACTTAGCGTTAGCGGCGACAAAACACGGCTTTACTGGACCCTGCGGGCACTGGCACGTGCCGGTTACAGTGTTACTGCTGATGCTGAAACACATATTAAAATTTCCGAAAAGGGCTGGGAAATCAACGGTAAAATCCTTCTGACAATTGAAGATTTACTCCAAGAACTCTCCACTTTTCCGGAAATCTAAATGGATTCTAATTTTGTTTAAAAAGAAAAACAGCAATCATTATTCTGAATTATAAAAAGTATTTTTGTAAAGTTTGAAACATCATTCGTATTGCCAAATTTATAATCTGATACAATTATAGAATGAAAATAGCCCTGACAATTATACTATTCATCAGTTTATCATTACCTTCCTTTGCTTTTTATAAAAAACCTGTTGTTACCGAAAATCAAGGTAACGATACGGTTATGCTTCCGGATTTAAGCAAAATCACGCTGAAAGATTCTGTCATCAACTTTGGAAAAATATATTTGTCGTTACCCTACCGCTATGGTGGTACTACACCGCGCGGTTTCGACTGTTCGGGATTTACTTCGCACGTTTTCAATAATTTTGGTATCAACCTGAACCGTACTTCCCGCGATCAGGCCTCGCAACTTCCCACCATCAACAAACAGGATTTGCAAACCGGCGACCTGGTTTTTTTTGAAGGACGCCGACATAACGGAATCGTCGGCCACGTGGGCATTGTAACTGAAACTAAGCCAAACGGAGAATTTAATTTCATACATTCATCCATCAAAAGAGGGGTTACCATTTCCTCCTCCGAAGAACAATATTATGGTTCCCGTTTTGTAAAAGGCGGGAGAGCACTCCTGGCAGATAATACGTTTGTTCATCGCGATTCGACAATTACACTTTATTCGGGAGAAAAGAAAAAGTCTAAATTCGAATTGATTCCCAAAAACAAAAAACAAATACTGGTTGATGCAAAATACCATAAAGTTAAAAAAGGAGAGACACTTTCGTCGATTGCGCAGGATTACGACGTGCCAATAAGCACGCTAAAGTATCTCAACGGACTGAAAAACAGCAAATTAAAACGTGGCAAAAAACTGATAATCAGTGAGGCGGTACTTGCATCGACCGAACCTACACTGGATAATTTGCAGGTGGCCGGGTCGCAGAAAGTGGAGGAAGCCGAACCTTCAAAAGTTGTGCTCCATTATGCTTCCATGTCGCCTACCCCATCGCTTGAAATCAAAAAAACCGGATTAAATCAGGTATCCAAAGACGCCATCACACTCAGAGACGAGCAAAAACCTATCGCAGGCATCACCCTGGATAAATCACAACAGGGTACAGGACTTTACAAGGTGAAAGCCGGAGAATCGCTGTTTGGCATCGCCCGTACTCACAACCTGACTGTTGAAAAACTGAAATCAATGAATAACCTGAAATCGAACAATATTACACCCGGTCAGTTACTTGCTGTTATGGTTCCTCAATCTGCCAAAATCAAACTTGTTCCATCTACCTCCGAAATCAAATCTACGGCTTCTGTTGCAACTTCAGTAACTTCAGTAACTCCCGAAAAAAAATCCGAAAAACCGGCAGTTATAAAATCGGGAACCATTATTCATCTGGTAAAAAAAGGCGATACATTATACTCCCTGTCCAGACAATACGGATGTAAAGTTGCTGAAATCAAGGATTGGAACAGAAACCTGGACGAAAACCTGCGAATAGGTGATAAAATAAAAATAAATCAATAAATACAGAAACTAAAACATTACAACTAACCATAAAAAACACACTAAAATGAAATCAGAACGAATTATTGTCATGACCCTACTTTCTGTAGCACTGATCATTGCCAGTGCGGTAATCGGGCGCTCTGTAATTAACCGTAACATCCGAAATCAGGCAATAATGGTAACCGGCATGGCCGAGCGCAATTTCGAATCAGACCTGATTGTCTGGCAAAGTCAGTTTACAGTAAAGAAATTCAACCTGACCGAAGCATATGCCGAGCTCAAAAAACAAAGTGAGACCACCCGTCAGTTTCTGTTATCCAAAGGAGTCAGCAAAGACGAAATCACCTTCTCGGCCGTGGAAATCAACCGCGATTTCAGTTATACCTACGGCCCGAACGGCAACATTGCATCCTCCAATTTTGATGGTTTCAGGTTGACACAAAGCGTTAAAATAAATTCGAAAAACGTTTCAAAGATTGAAACCATTTCGAGGGAAATCACCGAACTCATCAATCAGGGAATAGAAATTACATCGCTGGCTCCCGAATATTATTACACCAAACTATCGGATCTGAAAATAGAAATGCTTGCTGAAGCAGCCAAAGATGCCTACAATCGGGCAGAAACGATGGCAAAAAACGGAAAAGGTAAGCTTGGAACCATGGTGGATTCAAACATGGGTGTCTTCCAGATTATTGCTCAAAACTCATCGGAAGATTACAGCTGGGGTGGTTCGTACAATACTTCATCGAAGCTCAAAACAGCCACAATAACTGTAAAAAGCAAATATCTGCTCAAATAAAACAATATTGAAACTGCCTGCTTTTTTTGAAAAGGAGGCAGTTTATTTTTATAATGAATTTTCAGGCTTTGTTGTAATTTTTATTAAATATCAGAACATCAGCTGCCAGAAGCCCACATCCTGCCATTGGTCAAACTTAAACCCAACTTCCCTGAAATGCGCTACGTTGGCAAAACCGAGTTTCTCATGCAGCGTTACACTCGCCGGGTTTGGCAGGGTGATACATCCGATTGCCGCATGAATATGCTTCATTTTCAACTTTCGGAGCAAATCAGTGTATAACAGGCTTCCAATTCCTTTACCTTCATCCCCTTGGCGGATATATACAGTCGTTTCAGCTACAAATCGGTAAGCCGGCCGGTCGCGCCATTTGGAGGCATAAGCATACCCGATTATTTCACCGTTTTCTTCATATACAATCCAGGGATAATTCTTCGTAATTTCGGTTATACGTCTTGCCATTTCAGGCTCTTCTACCGGTGTCAGTTCGAAGGTTATGGCTGTATTCTCAATAAAATAGTTGTATATACTGCAAATCTGAGCAGCATCTGCGATGGTAATATTTCGTATCATACCGGTAGTTTAAGTTGTACAAATAAAGCAATAATTTTATTTTCATCCATCAAACTTTACTTTAATTTTAAAGCTGAACTACAAAGCACTTTTTCATCTTCATTTCAGGTAGAGTCATTCGCAGGAATATTATGCCAGTTCTTTGAAAATAATAAGGATTTTTTAGTTAATTGAGAAATGGATTTTTCCGTAATTAAGATTTATAAAGTATCTTTGTGTCGTTTTTAGTAAAAATTCAATATCACATTTTTGATGGCAAATACAATAAAAATAACCAAAGGATTAGATATAAAAATTAGCGGCAAAGCTGCTGAAAAAATATCAAAAATTCCACATTCCGCTGTTTTCGAAGTCAATCCGGAATCATATCATGGCATCACCCCCAAAGTGCTTGTCAAAGAAGGTGATACTGTGAATGCGGGTACACCTTTATTTCATGAAAAAAGTTTTCCGGAAATGAACTTTGTATCGCCGGTAAGCGGAAAAGTGAGAGAAATTGTACGTGGTGAACGCCGAAAAGTGATGCACATTACTATTGACACCGATAAAACGATTGAATACAAGAAGTTTTCGGTCAAAAAACCATCGGATAGTACTGCTGATGAAATCAGGGCGTTGATGCTGGAAAGCGGATTGTGGTCGTTTATGCGCCAGCGTCCGTACGATATCATTCCCAATCCGGCTAAAAGTCCGAAAGCAATATTCATCTCCACTTTTGACACCGCTCCGCTGGCACCCGATTATGAATTTATCATCAGGGATCAACTTGCTGATTTTCAGACAGGTGTAGATGCGCTTTCAAAACTTACCAGCGGCAACGTTCATTTGGGACTGAAGTCCGATGCTTCTGTTTTCAGCACTGTGAAAGGTGTCATAGCAACCGTTTTCAGCGGTCCGCATCCGGCCGGCAACGTAGGTGTACATATTAATCACATCAATCCGGTGAACAAGGGGGAAGTTGTCTGGACTATCCATCCGCAGGATGTGCTGTTCATCGGTCGCCTGTTCAATAAAGGAATTGTAGACCTCACACGCCTGGTAGCACTCACAGGTCCGGAAGTTGAAAATCCCCAATATTTCGAAACCATTTCCGGAAATAATATTTCTGAAATAATTAAAGGAAATTTGAAAAAAGTAAGTTATCCGCTGCGATTCATTAGCGGCAATGTACTTGTAGGTAGAAAAATCACCGAAAATGGATTTTTAGCTCCCTGCTGCTCACAAATATCGGTTATCGACGAAGGCACGGAAACGCATGAAATGCTCGGATGGGCTATGCCCCGTTTCAACAAATTCAGTGCCAGCCGGTTGTACCTCACTAAATTACTGAGAAAAAAAGAATTCAAATACGATGCCCGGCTTATGGGTGGCCGACGAGCCATCATCATGTCGGGTGAATACGATAAAGTATTCCCGATGGACATTCTCCCGGAACATCTGATAAAAGCAATGATTGCAAAAAACATCGACAAAATGGAAAACCTGGGAGCGTATGAAGTTGCACCCGAAGATTTTGCGCTTTGCGAATTTGTGGACACATCAAAACTGCCACTTCAAGCCATTGTCAGGTATTCACTCGATTTTTTGAAATCGGAAGTGGAATAACAATAGATTTGATATTGTAATCTTCTTCAAAATAAATATTACAGAACACTTAACGGGATATTCTACAGCTATTTGACTATCGGTCAGTACAATGCTAATTTTCAGAGTACTTCCGGCATGCAATTATCTAAACAAGTATGACAAAATATGAACAAATTAAGAAATTTAGTAGATAAGATTAAACCCGACTTTGAAAAAGGAGGAAAGTTTGAAAAGCTTCACTCCGTTTTCGATGGTTTTGAGACTTTTTTATTCGTACCGAATACAACTTCAAAACGGGGAACTCACATTCACGATGCCGTAGATTCCAAGCGTACCATGATTATGGTGGTCCTGGCACTGGTTCCGGCATTGCTTTTCGGCATGTACAACGTAGGTTATCAGCATTTTATGGCCATCGGTCAGGATGCCGGCTTCTGGGCTACATTCTGGTTTGGATTTTTATCGGTGCTGCCTATCGTACTCGTTTCGTACATCGTTGGGCTGGGTATTGAGTTCGTAGTGGCACAGATCAAAGGTCATGAGATACAGGAAGGCTTTCTGGTTACGGGATTTTTAATTCCACTCATTGTTCCGGTTGATACGCCGCTGTGGATGATAGCCGTAGCGACTGCATTTGCTGTAATTTTTGCAAAAGAGGTTTTTGGCGGAACTGGGATGAATATTTTCAATGTGGCACTCATCACGCGTGCATTTCTTTTCTTTGCCTATCCGTCGGCTATGTCGGGCGACAAAGTCTGGATACGAACGCAGGACACGTTTGGGTTCGGAGGCGGTCAGGTGGTCGATGGTTTTTCGGGAGCCACTCCGCTTGGTCAGATAGCCACATCGGCCTCACCCACCATACAAATTACCGATATGTTCGGCCATCAGTTTTCCTTCATGGATGCCGTTACCGGTTTCATTCCGGGTTCCATCGGCGAAACTTCAGTTATTGCCATTGCCATAGGGGCGTTTTTGCTGCTTCTCACAGGTGTTGCCAGCTGGAAAACAATGCTTTCGGTATTTGCCGGTGGCACACTTATGGCACTTATATTTAATCACTTTGGTCCGGATACCGCAGCAGCCAATTTGCCCTGGTATTATCACCTCGTATTGGGTGGTTTTGCTTTTGGAGCTGTATTTATGGCTACCGATCCGGTCACCTCATCGCGTACCGAAACCGGTAAATGGATATATGGTTTTCTGATTGGGGTAATGGCTATTGTCATCCGTGTGCTGAATCCCGGTTACGCTGAAGGTATGATGCTGGCAATTCTGCTGATGAACATATTTGCACCACTTATAGACTACTATGTAGTGGATGCAAATGTAAAACGCCGCCTGAAAAGAGCTGTTAATAAATAAACAACGAGGAAGATGGATACAAATAAAAATTCATATACAATAATTTTTGCAACCGTAATGGTTGTGATAGTGGCACTTATGCTTGCTTTCGTGTCGGGAGCACTGAAGGACAAACAGACAGCGAATGTGAAACTCGACAAGAAAAAACAAATACTGACTTCACTGAGTGTGGAAATTGATAATCAGGATGCCGACGAACTTTTTAACAAAATAATAACCGGCGGTCTTGTCATTAATTCCAAAGCTGAAGTGCTTTCGGATTCGAAAGAGCAGGCTTTTGAAATTGATATAAACAAGGAACTCAGCAAACCGCTTGAAAAACGTCAATTACCAGTGTACATAGCAAACATTGATGGTAAAACAAAATACGTTGTTTCGCTACGTGGAGCCGGTCTATGGGGGCCAATATGGGGTTATCTGTCACTGAATGATGATAAAAACACCGTTTTTGGTTCCTATTTTTCACATGCCAGCGAAACGCCGGGTTTGGGTGCCGAAATTTCACAAAAATCTTTTCAGGCAGAATTTATCGGAAAGAAAGTCATGAACAACGAAAATAAATTTGTCTCTATTGCCGTGGTAAAACCCGGACAAACCGCCGAAGGAATGGACTATGTAGATGGAATATCGGGTGGCACCATTACCAGTAAGGGAGTGGATGCCATGTTGATGAATTGCATCGGGCAGTACGAAACATTTTTACAACAACCAGCTACAGGAGGAGCAAAACAATGAGTAAACTATTTTCAGCTAAAACAAAAGAGGTTTTTCTGGGACCTCTGAGCAAGAATAATCCGATTGGTGTTCAGGTACTGGGTATCTGTTCGGCGCTGGCTGTAACAGCCAAACTGGAGCCTGCCATTGTGATGGGACTCTCGGTAACCATTATTGTGGCTTTTTCGAATGTTATTATTTCCTTGCTACGCAATACAATTCCTAATCGTATCCGAATTATCGTTCAATTGGTAGTAGTAGCAGCACTGGTAACGGTAGTGAGCGAATTTCTCAAAGCATTTGCCTACGATGTAAGTGTTCAGCTATCGGTGTATATCGGTCTTATCATTACCAATTGCATTCTAATGGGACGCCTGGAAGCTTTTGCCATGAGTAACAAACCCTGGGAATCGTTCGTCGACGGACTTGGAAATGGATTCGGCTATGCAATTGTGCTGATCATCGTTGCCTTTTTCAGAGAATTACTCGGTTCGGGTTCGCTTTACGGCATCCGGGTTATTCCACAGGCTGTGTACGACGCCGGATATATGAACAACGGCCTTATGCTGATGCCTCCCATGGCATTGATTATAGTTGCGTGCGTCATTTGGGTTCATCGTTCGAAAAATAAAGACTTACAGGAAAAATAATCAAACCGGTGTGATCCGCTGATATTCAGGACATCTTTCACACTACTCAATAAAATTATGATATGGAAAATATAGCCAATATATTTGTAAAGTCAATATTTGTTGACAATATGATTTTCGCTTACTTTTTGGGAATGTGCTCTTACCTGGCCGTTTCCAAGAATGTAAAAACTTCGCTCGGCTTGGGTGTGGCAGTGATTTTCGTATTGACCATCACCCTTCCGGTCAATTACCTGCTGGAAAACTATGTACTCAAAGAAGGTGCATTGGCATGGATAAGCCCCGGCCTTGCTTCGCTGGACCTGAGCTATCTGGCCTTTATCCTGTTTATAGCTGTGATCGCAGCCATGACTCAACTTGTGGAAATGGTAGTTGAGAAATTCACCCCGTCGCTTTATGCCTCCCTGGGTATTTTCCTGCCGCTTATAGCAGTAAACTGCGCCATCATGGGCGGTTCACTCTTTATGCAGCAGCGTGCATTCAACAATATCGGCGAAGCTACTTCGTATGCACTTGGCTCCGGAGTGGGTTGGTTGCTTGCCATTGTGGGGCTGGCGGCCATTCGCGAAAAAATGGAATATTCCGATGTTCCGAAACCTTTGCGCGGTCTGGGTATCACGTTTATTACCGTAGCTCTGATGGCAATAGCCTTTCTGGCATTTTCAGGTCTTAAAATCTGATTTTGCCCAACAAAAAAAATGTAAATGAATAAATTATAATTTCAAGATGATATTATCCATTAATACAGCGGCCATAGTTGCCAGTTTAAGTGTTTTCCTTGTGGTTATCCTGCTTTTGGTTGTAGTACTTATTGTAGCCAAAAGATACCTGGTAACTTCTGGTGATGTAAAAATTCTTATCAACGGAGAAAAAGAAGTAATAGCCCAGGCCGGAAGTACGCTTCTCAACACCTTATCCACCCAGAGAATATTTCTTCCTTCGGCATGCGGAGGCGGCGGATCCTGTGCTCAGTGCCGGTGCCAAGTGATCGAAGGGGGCGGCGAAATTCTGCCTACCGAAACTGTGCATTTCACCCGCAGGGAAATTAAGGACAACTGGCGCCTGGGTTGTCAGATTAAAGTCAAAAACGACATTTCCATCAAAATGCCGGAATCAATTCTGGGAGTAAAAAAATGGGAATGTGAAGTGGTATCCAATAACAATGTGGCTACGTTTATCAAAGAATTCGTAGTGAAACTTCCGAACGGCGAACATCTCAATTTTATTCCCGGAAGCTACATTCAGATAGATATACCAGCATACAGCCTGAAATACAGCGAATTCGATGTGGATGAACGTTTCCGCGGAGACTGGGATAAATTCAACATGTGGGATCTGAGCTGCACCAACAACGAGGAGACCATGCGTGCTTACTCCATGGCCAACTATCCGGCAGAAGGTGATATTGTGATGCTCAACGTTCGTATCGCCACACCTCCTTTCGATCGCGTAAATGGTGGCTGGATGAAAGTAAGTCCGGGTATTGCCTCCTCTTACATTTTCAACCTCAAACCGGGCGATAAAGTGATGGTTTCCGGTCCGTTCGGCGAATTCCATCCGGTGTATGACAGCAAGGCAGAAATGATCTACGTAGGTGGAGGTGCCGGTATGGCTCCGTTGCGCTCACACATACTTCACCTGTTAAAGACGTTGAAAATTAGGGATCGTAAAATTTCGTATTATTATGGAGCCCGCGCTCTTAATGAAGTTTTCTACATGGAAGATTTTCTGGCATTGGAAAAAGAATTTCCTAACTTCTCGTTTCACCTGGCACTTGACCGTGCCGATCCCGTAGCTGATGAAGCCGGAGTGAAATATACAGCCGGATTTGTTCATCAGGTGCTTGCCAACACGTATCTGAATGACCATGACGCACCTGAAGATATTGAATACTACATGTGCGGTCCCGGCCCAATGGCAAAAGCAGTGGAAGATATGCTCTGGAATTTGGGAGTACCGCGTGAAAATCTAATGTTCGACGATTTTGGCAGCTAATATAGATCAGTGAAAATAAAAAAAGTCTTCATCTCAATACGAAATGAAGACTTTTTTTATCTCAATTCAACTTACAATAAACCGGCAATCTGGTTTTCGAGTTTAATCAAATCTTTTGTAAAGTTCCGGATACCTTCGGCCAGTTTTTCGGTAGCCATCGCATCCTCATTCATCATCCATCGAAACGTTTTTTCATCCGCCGAAATTCTTTCAACAGCAGACTTTGCGGCATCTCCGGCATTCAGTTTGCATTCCAGTTTTCCTGACGAAGTTTCCAGTTCATGAAGCAGTGCAGGCGATATGGTGAGCAAATCACATCCTGCCAGTTCGATTATTTCACCGGTATTACGGAAGCTGGCTCCCATCACCTGGGTATTGTACCCGAATTTCTTGTAATAATTATAAATATTTTTCACCGACAATACGCCCGGATCTTCGTTGGCAGGAATGGCATCAACTCCCCTGCTCTTTTTGTACCAGTCGAGTATTCGTCCCACGAATGGTGAAATGAGCCGCACACCTGCTTCGGCGCAAGCTACCGCCTGTACAAACGAAAACAACAACGTGAGGTTACAGTGAATTCCCTCTTTTTCGAGGACTTCTGCTGCTTTTATTCCCTCCCAGGTCGAAGCCACTTTTATCAGCACCCGTTCGCGCGAAACTCCGGCTGCTTCGTACAAGGCAATTAATTCACGGCCTTTCATTACTGTTGCCTCCGTATCGAACGACAAACGGGCATCTACCTCAGTTGAAACCCGTCCGGGTACAATATCGAGAATTTTAAGTCCGAAGTTCACGGCCACTTTATCCATTGCCTTGCTGAGCTGAATTGATTTCACCGGCGATTGGTTATGTGCATACACAATAGCTTCATCAATCAGTTCCTTGTATTTTGGGTCCTGCGATGCTGCAAATATTAGCGATGGATTGGTGGTGGCATCCACCGGTTTATACACTTCGATAGAATGAAAATCGCCGGTATCGGCTACCACCTGGGTGAAGGTTTTAAGTTGTTCGAGTAGGTTCATAATGGAATTGTATTGTTTGAGTTTACATTAAAATCAGATTAACCATCTTAGTTATACATTCTATACAATTACAAAACTACAAATATTTTATGCAATAAACGCCCAATCCGGTTAGAACTGAGCGTTTATTATTCTATTTCCAATAAATTTATAATATGGTATATTGCACAAAAGCTTCGATAGCTTCATAGGATGCAAGCCCCAGATTGGTATACATTTTCGCTGTGGCCTGGTTGCGTTCTTCGGCCCGTTGCCAAAACAGCCGGTCGTCGTTACCCAGGAATGGTGCACTTTCCATCTGAGACTGGTGTTTTAGGATGGAATTACGCTTACGACGAAGTTCTTCGGGACTAATTGGCACAGCCATTTCGATGTGGTCTATTTCCCATTCGGCCCAGGCTCCCCGATACATCCATATCCGGCAATCTTTCATCCATTCTTCGTCTTTCAACTCATGAATGGCGGCCAGTGCGGCATTGAGACAAACCCGGTGAGTACCATGCGGATCGGCAAGGTCACCGGCTACAAATATCTGGTGAGGTTTCAATTCCTGTAACAAATCCATCACTATACGCACATCCTTCTCGGTGAGATCACCTTTTTTAATCTTTCCCGTTTCATAGAAAGGAAGATCCAGAAAATGTACCCTCTCGAGTGGAACACCGTTGTAATGACAGGCAGTACGAGCTTCTTCACGACGAATTCTCCCTTTGAGATAAAGAATTTCCGGATTATCCATATCGCCCGACTTTTTTTCGTGAACAAGCAGGTGGCGCAACTCTTCGTATCTTGTTTTCAGATTATCATTTTCGGGATCGAAATGTTCCAGAATATTGCTCATGAGTGACAGATAGCGTACCACTTCTTCGTCGCCGACGGCGATATTTCCGGAAGTCTGATAAGCCACGTGAACAATGTGATCTTGTT
>CALMZF010000182.1 GCA_937870645.1 uncultured Paludibacter sp.
TGCGGTGATTGCTTTCGCGCGTAAATGTACACGGAGTCCGCCCACCCCCCCGCTGGATATGGGTTCATTTTGCTATCCCTAATCTATAACAAATACATTCGCCCCGCCGTAAAATGGCCCGAAAAATGAAACTTTCAGCATGGCGACATCTTCTTTTCCCACAAATTTTGCTTTTCCGATGGCTTTCTTCCAAACATTCTTTTTGTAGTTGTATCCGGCGTTTTCCACCCGTATGCTGCCGTCTTTATTTGCCGTGTACATGGCCGTGGTGTTGTTCATATTCCGTTCAAAACGAAAATCCATTCTGGCAATTTCATACCATTTTCCCAGATATTTTTCTTTTTCGAAAGAACTAACTGCCACTGCACCCTTCGGGATGGTAGAGCATGCACTGAATACTGTGATTGTAAACATTGCTAATAATGTTGTTAGAGTTAATTTGTTGAATTTCATAATGTTTTGTGTTAATTTGTGGGATAAATAGCCATTTAGTTAAAAGTCAGGGTAATCTTTTTTGCAATTTTCAGGGCCGTGGTCAGCGTATTCAGATCGGTGTAGAGCTGCCCGTCACTTCCTGCATAATGACTGCGTCCTACAGGTTTCAGTTCAATTTCCGTTCCGGCCTGGCTGGTGTCAAAATCTGCCGAATAGACCAGAGCGGGCTGACTGGATGTTTTATATTCTTTGTCGTCGGGATATTTGTTATTCGTCCAGTACTCGTTCCAGTCCCAGGACTGGTTAATTTCCAGGTAAATGCGGTATTTCCCCGATAACTTTTTATCGGTTTTTACGTTCAGAATAAACGACGAAAGGGGAGTTGCACCTGAATAAGCATCGGGAACCGGATTTTTGAGAGTTGGCATATACGTTCCCAGTTCATTCAGGACTCCTCGTTGATGTGCCCAGTAGGGCAGTGTGGCTGGACGTTGGATTTCGCCCGGCATCCAGCGTCCGGTATTACGGCTTCCGTGTTCAAAATAGCCCTTTCCCACACTTTTTGATACATATAGTGTCTGGATATATTTCCCATTTTCGTCCGCCAGCCACACAGCAAATAGCGGATGATTGTGTTCTTTTCCCTTTTCAAATTTCAGACTTAGCACCGTGCACTGATCGTTCAGCCCGTAAATGTATGATGAGAACGTATCGGGTTTCTTTTTGGCTGAAGCAGACACAGCCATCAGGAGTATTGCTGCTATTAATATTCTTGTTTTCATACGATTGTTGGTATTTTATTCGTTAAAAATCAGATTTTTATAATTAAACCAATAGTGGGTAAAATTGTTCCGCTGTATGCTTCAAATTCGCGCAATCCCTGACGAGCCGGGTCTCCGTTGGGGTCAGGGAGAATATTGCCGTTCACATCTTTGTTGGTATATATAGGAGCTCCCTTCGTCTGGAAATTGTAGGCATTCTGTATATCGGTATACAAATTTAACACCCATTTTTTGAAATAAAATTCTTTGTCTAAGCGTACATCCAGCTGGTGTGCATTGGGCAGGCGCAGTGAATTGAAATTGTTATAATCGATATAGGCCTGATTGGTGATGTTCCAGGCAGAGCGGTTACCCGATTTTTCCAGGTCGATAGGTGAATAGGGGGCACCTCCCACAAACCGCCAGCGCATGGCCACATTCCAGCTTTTACCGAATTTGTAGCTCGAAATAAGATTCAACAAGTGACGGGTATCCCACGTTGAGGGACGGTATACATTATTCTTATCGGTAAATTCGCTTCTGAAGAAAGTGTACGTAGAGGTTATATTCAGGTTTTTCCACTCCATGATCTTATAGAGAATTTCCACACCATAAGCACGACCTTTTCCGGTCGATACAATTTCTTCGTCGCCCACCTGACCATATTCGGTACCTTTGCTTGCTATACTCAGTCCGTCTGAAACCGAAAGCGGATAATTTTCATATTGCTTGTAAAAACCTTCCACAGTCAGACGCATTTTTTCTGCCGGGCGATATTCTATACCCATGATAGCCTGATTTGAAATTACATATTTCAGTTTTTCGTTCTGATTGGCCAATGGTCCGCCCGTTTCTTTCCTAAATCCGAGTGTGGTATAAGCCGGTTGCATGGCATAGCGTCCAAAATTGGCATTTAAATCCAGTTTTTCATTCAGGGCATACGAAGCCGAAAGGCGGGGTGAAAACTGGTTCAGCGGGTTGCTCATATTCTTGTTGTAATTATTGCCCACGATACTGAGTCCGGCTGACAATTTTAACCGGTTGTTCATATATTCGTCCGATGCCTGTGCAAATGCCTGATAACCAAAAAGGTTCAAGTCAGTCTGATAGTTCAGTTCATTCACGGTATTGTTGAAATACAAGCGGCGGAATGTTTCATTCGTGTAATGTGAATACCGCAAACCACCCCCAACTTTCAGCTTTACGGGCAGGTAAGGATAGTCGCGTTCAAATCGCAGTTTGTTTTCAGCCTCGTCCGATGTATAATCCGACACCAGATTTTCTTTCACTTTGGGCAATGTGTCATCATTTCCCTTGAACTTGAAGTTGTTGTTTCTGAGCATGTTGCGGCTCAGCACCCAGTTGTCAATGTATTTGTCGCCGAAATGTTTGTACACCAAACCCACGGTGTAATTCCATTGTTTGTAAATGGGAAGGTAGCTCAGTAAATATTTTTGTGATTCGGTTCCTGTTTTTTCCAGTTCCGTATTCAGTGTCATGTTGTCAATGGCGCCAATACCAAGAAAAGTCAGCTCGTTTTTCTGATCAATCTGATACTTGTATTTGAGCTGGAAGTCGTTGTAGGTAGGCAGAAATGGCAGACCGATAAGTTTGAAGAGCAATTGCAGATACGACTGACGTGCCGAAACAATAAACGTTGATTTTTGACCGATGGGGCCATCCAGTGTAAGGGCGGCATCCGAAGCGCCAACCGACAGTTTGGTGTGCAACCGGTCTTTGCTGCCGTCTTTTTGTTTTATTTCCATCACCGAACTCAGCGCGTTGGTGCGGTTGGCGGGATAAGCGCCGGTGTAAAAATTGATTTCACGCACAAAATCCGGATTGATGACGCCTACAACACCACCCGATGAACCTTGTGTGGCAAAGTGATTGATAACTGGAATTTCAATTCCATCCAGGTAAAACACATTCTCCGAAGGGCCTCCACCACGCACTATCAGGTCGTTGCGGTTAGGGTCTGTGGCGCCCACACCGGGAAGCAACTGGATCACTTTTGACACATCGCGGTTGGCTCCGGCACTTTTTTCAATTTCCTGAACACCAACAGATAGTACTGATATGGGACTTTCAATCCGTTTAATGTTTAGGTTTTGCCTAACCACCACCTCTTTGATGACAATCGCAGCCTCGGGTACAGCGATATCAACGAACGCAGTTTGATTGCCCTGTACCTGAACTTCAGGCGATACGGTGGTTTCAAAACCTACCGAACGCGCTATCAGTTTGATAAATCCGGGCTTGATACCGGTGAAAATAAAGTTGCCGTCCAGGTCGGAAGTGG
>CALMZF010000183.1 GCA_937870645.1 uncultured Paludibacter sp.
TACCGGTTTTTCATTTCAAAGATAATAAATTTGTCCGGTTAACCTTATTGATTTTGCAGCCAACGGCTTAATATTTTATAAAATCAATCCGTTATCATCTGAATGTTTGCGAAGTTTTTATAGCTTTGTAGATATCTTTTGAGATTTTATTGTTGAAAATTATTAATAACCAGGTTAAAAAATAAAAATCATGTCAGCAACTGTAAAACTTTATTCACTTAACCTCAGCAACGTACGAACCTACCTGTTTGCTGCTCTGTTTATCATTGGAAATATGCTTTTCCCCCAATTGGCACATTTTATTCCGGGTGGTGGATTAATGCTATTGCCTATTTATTTCTTCACTTTGATAGGTGCGTATAAATATGGATTACATGTCGGAATTCTCACAGCCGTATTGTCGCCTATGGTTAACAGTCTGTTGTTCGGGATGCCGGTGTTAGCCGTAGTGCCCGCCATCATGTTCAAATCCATAATACTGGCAGTTGCAGCTGCACTCGCAGCCCGTTATTTTGGTAAAATATCCATTTGGGGAATTCTGATAGCTGTTTTGGCGTATCAGGTTATCGGTACCGGTTTCGAATGGATACTGGTTAGTGATTTCTCAGTAGCCATTCAGGATTTCCGCATCGGGTTTCCGGGTATGATTATTCAGCTCTTTGGCGGTTATCTGGTGCTTAAAGCGTTACAAAAAGTCTGAATAATGGCAGAACTAAAAACGTTCGATGAATTGATGAACCGTTTCCGTGAAATAGAGTTTCACGAAAAATTTGATATGATTGTGGCTATAGCCAATGGTGGCATTATACCTGCTGCCATCATCAATCAGCGATTAAACAAAGAATTTCGACTACTTAAAATAAATCTGCGGGATGCAGAGCAAAAACCGCGTTACGATGCACCTCAGCTGATTTCTCCTGTTGATTTTGATTGTACGGGAAAAACCATCCTGCTGGTGGAAGACCGTATAAAAACCGGAGCAACCGTAAATTTTGCAATCACACTGCTGAAGGATGCAAAACTGGTAAAAACTTTTGCCGTTAACGGGAATGCTGATTACTCACTTTATAACGAAACATGTTTCAAATTCCCATGGATAGTTTAAAGCGAATATTCTATTTCTTACTTATAGCATCAATATTTCCTTCAGCAATAAAAGCGGCAGATATACAGCGTGTTGACACCATCCGGCTGGACGAAGTAATTGTTACAGGTTCAATGCCCAAAGTCAATCTGCGAACTTTGCCGATGAGTATTTCCGTTGTAGGAGAGCGGCAAATTGAGGAAAGGATGCAAAATTCAGTGTTGCCATTATTGACGGAAGAAGTACCCGGGCTTTTCATTACACAACGGGGTGTAGCAGGTTATGGAGTAGCCTCTGGTGCCGCCGGTGCAATGAGCATACGCGGTATAGGAGGAGCGCCTTCGACGGGTGTATTGGTATTAATCGACGGACATCCGCAGTATATGGGTCTGATGGGTCATCCGCTGGCCGACAGTTATCAGTCCATGATGACAGAACGTGTGGAAGTGGTTCGGGGACCGGGATCTGTGCTGTATG
>CALMZF010000184.1 GCA_937870645.1 uncultured Paludibacter sp.
ATCTTTTCGGTAAAATAACCGTAGAGCTGATTCAATACCGAACTGCTCAGAAAGAGCAATCCCGTGACGCCGAGCAAAACAAACCAAATCACCTGCCGGTCGGTGGAGTGCAGGGAGTTCCCGGTGAGAAAATCAACCAGCAACTTCACGCATACGATGATAGCCAGCGGAATTAATCCCTGCAGAATGCTTATCAGTGCATTGATGCGGAAGAGTTTATTACTACTCCGAAGTATGTCCTGTATATTGGATTTAATGGATTTGTAAGATTCTTTGAATATATTTAGCCCACGATTGAGAAATAACCAACCTCTGCTGATGCGGCACGAAAGAGGATGAAAGTAATCATCAATAAATTTCTTTACTTTCATGGAGAGGCTGTCAACCTGATGGATTTTGTCGTTGCGTTTAAAATAAAGCAGTTTTGCTACAAACTGATCTTCGGTAAAAGGCGGATCGTAATGCAATACATTATCCCCTCTCATTTCAAGTATATATCGTCCGTCCTGCTTCTTTATTCTTTTCAGACGGTGTACAATCAGAAAATTACCCCTTCTACAAGCTATAATATCGCCTATTTTCAGTTCTTCGATCCGGCATTTTTCCAAAAAACAATTTTCACCATCCTTCAGCGAAGGAAACATGCTGATGCCACTCACTTTGACACTCAACGTGTTATTTTCTTCCAGCAGTACTTCCGCCAGATCGACAAGCGTTTTATGGTATTTTGATTCCTTTCGCATTTATTTATAGAATAAAAAACCCCCTGCCCCCTAAAGGGGGTTTAAGAGAGCAAAGAACAAAGAACAAAAAACGGCCTCAAACCTCCCGAAGCAAGTTTCCCGAAAAAATTCGGGACAGGCAGGGACAGGCTCTTAAGGGGCTTTAAGAGAACAAAGAACAAAGAATAAAGAGCAAAATATTTTACTATCAATGTCTTACCCCCTCTCCTTTGGAGAGGGATGGGGTGAGGCCTCTTTTTATTATCAATGTCTTACCCCCTCTCCTTTGGAGAGGGATGGGGTGAGGCTTCTTTTTCCTTTGGAGAGGGATGGGGTGAGGCTTTCACAAATTTCACCACACTCTCATCGGGCACAAAACCCAGGTCATACACCGGCACCGACTGACACATTTCGCTGAAAAAAGTGAGATGATGCTGTACAAACCGGGCATCGTAATTATTCTGAATGCTGAAAGCCATAATACCTGTCACGGCCAATGCTCCGGTGCGTTGCGTCATTTTATTCTCCGGTGCGTGGCTGATGAGATAAACGGCATCCAGCCGGGTTCGTTTAGGTACATCGGCATAGTACATGGGTGTATTGTACACGTAGTAAGCATCCTCTTCGTGATGTATAATCACCCGGTCATCGTTGATCATCGTAGCACCGGATTTGACCCACAGTCCGGAAATGGTGCTTTTGCCGGCTCCGGAGAACCCACTGAACAGCCGGCCTTTCTCTCCGTCGAATACGCACGATGAATGCATCATCACAGCATCGCCCTGCAGGGTGGCGTAATGAAACAGGATAGGTCCCATGGGAAACAGCAGCGGTTCCAGGGCATCACCAACCGGCTTTGACCATATTTTCCAGGTTTTGAGCGTATCATCAAGGAGTGCTAATTGCTGTATTTCATCTTTTGTATTCTGATCATTCACCACAAAGGCTAAACCCGCTTGTGTGCGGTAGATGGTGTAAAATATTTTTTCGGAGTTGGCTGCTTTGAATACCCGTTCGGCGCCGGTAAGAAACCCTTCGGGTATCCCTGCCAGACATTCCACTTCGATATCGGAGGGTCGGTCAGGCTCACACACAAAATGTGAATAACCTGCATCGAGCCGGATATGAAGGCCGGAAAAAAGGCGAATAACAAAGCCACCTACAGAAATCAGAACCTGCTTATTCATACCGAAGAATTATTTATCAGAATAAAGCATTTCCATTTTTTCAAGAAATGCCTCCACATCGGTCAATGCAGCATCCGGTTGTACATCAAAGTTTTCGGTCAGAAGCACCACCATGCTTTCCGTGTCGGTACATTTTTCAGAATTATCCCAGATAAATTTACCCGTTTCATTGAGCGTGAATAAGCGGTTCATCTGAGCCACATTACCACTTAGAGGTACTATTACCAGTTCGTCGCCCACGGTGCGGGTAACAAACCTGGGTTTAATATCATTGAGTTGTCTGATATCCATAGTTCTTGCTTTTAGTTTTAATATACTGACAAAGATAAGTTATTTTTTTAATTTTCTGAAAAATGGGGAAAGTCTGTGTGTAATGTGTAATGTTCAATGTGTAATCGTTTAATTGTAGAATCGTTGAATCGTTGAATCTTTAGACCAATAACTCAATAACAAATAACAAATAACAAATAACCAATAACCAATAACCAATAACCAATAACCAATAACCAATAACCAATAACTCAATAACCAATATTTTAACTAATTTTGCACGCTGATGAACAATCACTATCCGTTTTCCGTTCACTCACTTCACACTTTAATTTGAATAAAAATAAATCAATGAATAACCAACAAGTTGTATTAATCACAGGTGCATCGTCGGGCATCGGTAAGGAAGCCGCCAAGCTGCTGGCAGCAAAAGGATATAAGGTATACGGAGCCTCCCGTAACCTTGAAAAAATGGAGGAACTTAATGCGTACGGAGTAATCACGTTGCCCCTGGATATTACTGATCAGCAATCTATTGACACGTGCGTGGATACGATATTGAAAGCCGAAGGTCGGATGGATATTCTGGTGAATAATGCCGGTTATGGTTCGTTTGGTCCTGTGGAAGCGGTGCCCATTGAAGAAGGCCGGCGGCAGTTTGAGGTGAATTTATTCGGACTGGCTGCGCTGATACAGAAGGTTCTGCCCGTAATGCGGAAACAAAACAGCGGACGAATTATCAATGTGTCGTCGATGGCGGCTTACTTCAGCGAACCGAACGGTGGCTGGTATCATGCCACCAAAGCAGCCGTGGAGCGTTACAGCGATGCGCTGCGCATGGAAGTAAAACGCTTTAATATAAAAGTGGTACTTATCCAGCCCGGCATGATTCACACCGAATGGCAGGTAATAGCCGGACAAAATTTATTGAAATACGCTGAGAATACTGTTTATGAGGCTTC
>CALMZF010000185.1 GCA_937870645.1 uncultured Paludibacter sp.
CCGCAGCAAAAGGGAATTTGACAGTGTGGAAGAACTTCAACTGATGGATGAATATACACCGGAAGAAGTAATAGCACGAGCTGAACTGGAAGCCAAACTCTGGAAAATGATTGACGAACTCCCCGAACGTCAACGTGAAATATTCCTGATGGCAAAACGCGATGGAATGGCTTACAGGGAAATAGCCGAAGAAACCGGACTTTCGGTCAAAACGGTTGAAAATCACGTGACAAGAGCACTCAAATCTCTTCGACAAAAAGACCCCAACACATTTTTATTCTTTTTTGCGTAAAAATCTTTCACCAGCAGTGAGGGATTTTTTGTTTTTTGCATCTTAGAGGAAAATGCAATGACCATTTTACCATTTACCATTTAAGAATTAAAGAACAATAAACGTTAATAAGCACTCTGTAACTCCCCCGCAATTTATCCCGCAAGGCGGGAGGGGGTTGGGGGGCAGACAAACAATATTAATATGTCCAATAACGAAAACAACCTTGAAAAAAGTGTCCGGTTTGTAGCCATGCATTACAAACCGGGAATTTTCAATCCCGATGAAAGTTTGGAGAAAATTACCGGGAAAAGGAAACGGTTTTTACTTCGTCCTGCTGTGTGGAGTGGGGCGGCAGCCGCAGCTCTTATTCTGATTATTGCCGGAACGATATTACTGCAACCGGAAAAGGGAAAAACACTCACAGCTGATGCATTTATCACTATCTCTGTGTTGCCCGATGAAACAAAAATCATCCTGCAACCCGGTGCTACGATGGCTTACGACAAACATTTCGGGAAAGAAATGCGTTGGGTTAGTTTATCCGGTAATGCTTCGTTTGAAGTTAGTAAGGATAAAGAAAAACCGTTTATTGTACATACATCAGCAGCTGAAATCACGGTATTGGGAACTGTTTTTGATGTATCAGCTGACGAAAAATCAACCCGACTGGAAGTTCACTCCGGAAAAGTGAATTTTGCACCCGCCAACTTTCCGGTTTCCTTTATCTGCACCCGCGAAATGCACGCACAATTTGACACTCAGCAATCAGAACTTGTCGTTTCATCACCCGAAAGCAGTTGCACGATTAATAAAACTGAAAACCGGTTTACGTTCAGCAATTTAGCGCTGGGTGAAGTCTGCCGGATATTGCAACAGTACTATAATCAGCCGGTTAGTTTAACCGAAAACGAAAAAAGCATTCGTTTGACATCCGCCTTTATTGATAAAAATATCACCGAAATAATCCAGATCATCAATCTTACGCTCGACACACATATTGAACTTAACTAATGAAACGCATTTTACTAATTTCGTTCATCACCGTATTTTATTTCGGAATATCTGCCCAAAACAAGCTGTCATTTCAGTTTAAGAATACACCCATTGTGGCTGCATTGACTGAAATTGAGAAACAAAACGGTTTTACATTTTCATATAATCCGGAATTACTGAAAAATTTTCCGAACGTAACAGCTCAGTTTCAAAACAGCTCACTGAAAAATGTGCTGGCTGTTTTATTTGACCGGACTGATATTCAATATTTAATCAACGAACGGTACATTATTTTGAAAAAACGGCCAAAGGCAACGAAACGCAGAACCATCAGCGGTTATATTTACGACCGCGAAACAACCGAAACGCTTATTGGCGCCAATATCTCAGACCGAAAGTCGGGCAATGCAACGGTGAGTAACAATTACGGATTTTACAGCCTCACAGTTCCCGACGAAATTACTGAATTGCAGGCAAGTTACATTGGTTACGGCACGCACTCTTTTCTGATTGAAAACAATGAAAAAGGTCCAGTCAATATTTTTCTGAAACCATCTCTGGCACTGGATACGTTGGTGGTGGAAGGGAGCCGGGTGACCAACCTGCGAAGTACCGACATTGGAAAATTGAGCATGAATGCATCGGAACTGAAATCGGTGCCTTCATTTATGGGCGAAAGTGATCTGGTGAAAACGCTGCAACTCACGCCCGGCGTAACAGCAGGCACCGAAGGCATTGCGGGTATGTACGTGCGCGGAGGAAATCTGGATGAAAACCTGTATCTGGTTGATGGAAACCCGGTATATCACGTTAATCACATGCTGGGAATTTTTTCCACGTTCAATACCGATGCTGTGAAGCTGATGAATTTTTACAAAGGAAGTTTTCCGGCACGTTTCGGCGGAAGGCTCTCGTCGGTGGTGGATATGCGCATGAACGACGGCGACAGCAAGAAAATCGGCGGTACGGTTTCGGTGGGATTACTTTCATCACGACTGAACCTGAACGGACCTCTTTTCAGCGACAAAACAGCCTTCAATGTATCCTTGCGACGCACGTATTTCGACCTGTTTACCACTCCGTTGATAGCCCTGATCAACTATAATAACAATAAGGGTGGAAATGACAATTATTCCGATAAAATGTCGATGAACTACAACTTCTACGACCTGAATGGAAAAATCAGTCATAAATTCTCGGACAGAAGCCGGCTTTTTCTGAGTATATACGCCGGAAATGATAAGATGAGCGGACATTACACGGTTGACAGCAAAGAGAACAGGAATGAACCGAGTGAATACAATACTACACCCTATTTTATTGACAATAATTCGGATCAGAAAGTGAAAATTGCCTGGGGAACGAAACTGGCTTCACTCAATTGGGCATATCAGTTAAACAGCAAGCTCTATTCAAGCAGTACGCTGATATTCAGCCAGTATAATTCCGACATCAGTTCATCGGAGAAAGAAGCTTACAGCTATGCACCCAAGCCGGAGACCGGTCTCACCGAAAAGAAGGAAGCATTTTCTAAATCATCTGTTTATGGTTCGGGAATTACCGATGTTGGAGTGAGAACAGATTTTGATTACACACCCGTTCACAATCATTACATCCGCTATGGTGCAACGCTAATAAATCATTTTTTCCGTCCCGAACATACCCGGGTGGGAGCGCTGGAAGATAATGACGGCAATAAACTGGAAAAGGAATTCACCTATGCCAATGATAGTGTAAATGTGCTGGAAACATCACTTTACGCGGAAGATGAAATGGATATTTCCGATAAAGTCAAATTAAACCTGGGCGTTCACCTTTCCAATTTTAATGTGGAGAAGAAAAACTACCTCAGCTTGCAGCCACGTGTTTCGGGACGCTATTTGCTAAGCGAAACTCTTTCTCTCAAAGCATCATACGCTCAAATGAGCCAATACCTGCATCTGCTTCAAAGCAGTTTCCTGAGTTTGCCCAATGACCTTTGGATGCCCGTTACTGCCAATGTCAAACCGCTTGTTTCGCATCAGCTGTCGGGTGGAGTGTATTGGGATTACCGGAAAATTAATTTTTCGATGGAAGGGTATTACAAAACATCCAAAAATCAGATGGAATACAAAGAAGGCGCTGAACTTTTTTCGGTAGGGAAAAACTGGGAAGAGCGGGTGGCTCAGGGTAACGGAAAAGCGTATGGTGTGGAATGGATGGCTGCCAAAAAACAGGGAAAAACCACCGGCTGGGCAGGATATGCACTTTCGTGGGCTACACGTCACTTCCCCAACGGTGAAATCAACGGAGGAAAACCGTATTATGCCAAATTTGATAACCGTCATAAAATCAACATTGTCGTTAATCACAAATTCAACCGGAAAGTGGACGTAAATGCTTCGTGGTTTTTGGCCACCGGTAACTGGCTTACGCTGCCACTCGAAAAATATTCGAGCAGCTCGTACCCGCAATACTATTATTCCGAACGGAACAATTACAAAATGCTGCCGTATCACCGGTTGGATTTAAGTGTCAACTTTACCAAACAAAAGAAAAAAGGGACCCGTATATGGAATGTAAGCATTTATAATTCATATTTTCAGAAAAATGCATTTGTGGTTCAGCCTATGCAAAGGGATTATTGGTCTAATGGGATTGATGGTAATTTTGTAAAAACTGAAAGCGAATACAGAAAGATTACAATATTTCCGATAATACCGTCGGTGTCATATACGTATAAGTTTTAAGAGATAACCCGGCCCCCTAACCCTCCCGAAACAAGTTTCCCGACAGATCGGGACAGGCAGGGACAGGCTCTAAAGGGGGAATTTAGGCTGGTAGTTGAAAATTGTAAAACATAGAATTGAAAAAACAAAGAATACAATAAATAGAAATGAAAAAGAACCATAAAAGATATAATGTTGTTCAACGCTACATAACTCCCCTTTTAGGGGGTTGGGGGGCTGATATATAAATTATAAACAGATGAAAAAGAACCATAAAAGATATAATGTTATTCAACGCACTCTTAATCCCCCCTTCGGGGGGTGGGGGGGCTTCTTGTTCTTCCTTTTTCTCCTCCCTTCCTGTATCGAAACATTAGATATTGATACAAAAGATGTAAAGCCGAAAATCGTGCTGAATGGCATCATAGAAGCAGATTCTGCTATTACAGTGCGGATAAGCAAAACCTATCCGTTTACCAACGATTATTATGAAAATCAAGGTCGCGGAAGTTCGAAAAGTACCGATACAATTGTTCCGAATTTCTTGCCGCAAGCTAAGCCAATCATTTATATCAACGATGTGTTGCAGGGTGATATGATATTTCAGAAAAACGATACCAGCTTTTCAAGCAATGGTTCTGTTTTTCATTCCGAGGTCCGTCCGAAAGTGGGTGACAAAGTGCGGATAGAAGTTTCTGCACAGGGATTTGAAACCGTTTGGGCTGAAACCGTTATTCCACAACCGATCCAAATCCATCAGGTGGATACAAATACGTTTATTACAACAAACAAATATGACTATAGCGATTTTTACGTCATTCCCGATGCTGCAAAATCACTGAATATGGCATTGGGAATAAATATTGAAAACCCGATTAAAGAGAAAGAGGGATTTTATTCCATTGAGATTTATCAGGAATGGATGATTTATTATCATTTTGTTGACGAATATGGTTGGGGACATCCTGATATAATCACAGGCAGCCATTTGACCAAAAGAAATTTTAAATTAAATACCAGCAGGGAACCTCTTTTTTCTGAAAACACAGAAGATGAAGTGTTAGGTTTTTTCCTGGAAGATGGCAATGCCCGGGACCGGATGTTTTTCACCGATAAACAATTTGTAAACAAGCAATATAAGCTCAATTTATCGGTCTGGGGATATTATTTTCACCAACAATACAGTTCGGGGTATGAAACAAAGCCCGTATTTCATGACGAGCCGCTGATTATCCATATACTTTCCATGTCACCGGAAATGTACCGCGCGAACTATGAAAATCATTCCGAAATGGATTACTATATGCAGTTGTTTTCAGAACCGGAAGTTACCTTTACCAATGTTCACAAAGGCGTTGGCGTACTCGGTTCATGCAGCTCAACCAAAAAAAAGGTGGTCATTCCG
>CALMZF010000186.1 GCA_937870645.1 uncultured Paludibacter sp.
TTGACGGAGTTGGTGAACGTTTGCCTGAAGGCATTGAAGGTCTTCATTTTCATACACTTTGCGAGTCCACATCGTATGATCTGGAAAAAACTTTACAGGTAGTGGAGCAGAAATTCGGAAAATATTTTCAGCAGATTAAATGGCTGAATATGGGAGGAGGACACCTGATGACGCGAGAAGGTTATGAAGTGGAACATCTTATTACGACACTACGGAATTTCAAAGCCCGGCATCCGCATCTTCATCTGATACTTGAACCGGGCAGCGCTTTTGCGTGGAGAACAGGCGTGCTGGTCTCCACCGTACTTGATGTGGTGGAAAATCATGGAGTTAAAACGGCCATGCTCGACGTTTCTTTTGCCTGCCACATGCCCGATTGCCTGGAAATGCCCTATAAACCAGCCATAATCGGTGCCACCGATGTGAAATCTGGCAAACCAACTTATCGAATGGGCGGAAACAGCTGTTTGTCAGGCGATTTCTACGGTTCCTGGTCGTTCGATGAAAAGTTGAAAACAGGCGACCGGGTGATTTTTGAAGATATGATACATTACACCATGGTCAAAACAACCATGTTCAACGGAGTAACCCATCCTTCCATTGGCATCTGGACTTCTGAGAACACATTTAGATTGATCCGAAAATTCGGATATGAAGATTACAAAAACAGAATGTCCTGATTAATAAAATATTAATAATACAAAAATATATTTTTGGCTAAAACAAAAACAAATTAATTTGCAACGTTTGAGATATTGCCGTACATTTGCAACTCTCAAAAAAGATAAAATAACCTATAGGTTTTCGACCAGAATTTGAATGAAATTTATCTATTAATTTATTAGACAATAAAAATGGGAAAAGTATTGATTATCGGCGCAGGTGGCGTAGGAACAGTTGTAGTTCACAAAGTAGCTCAAAACACAGAGGTATTTACTGAGATTGTGTTGGCAAGCCGCACCAAATCAAAATGTGATGTAATAGCAGCCGATGTAAAAAAACGGTACAAAGTGGATATCAAAACGGCGCAGGTGAATGCCGACAGTGTAGCTGATCTGGTAGCACTTTTCAATGAACACAAGCCAAAACTGGTTATTAATGTAGCACTACCCTATCAGGACCTCACCATTATGGATGCATGTCTGCTTTGTGGAGTAAATTACCTTGACACAGCCAACTACGAACCCAAGGATGAAGCAAAATTCGAATACTCCTGGCAGTGGGCTTATCAGGATAAATTCAAAAAAGCAGGGCTTACAGCCATCCTCGGATGTGGTTTCGACCCGGGTGTAACCAGCATATTCACCGCATATGCAGCCAAACATCATTTCGACGAAATACATTTTCTCGACATTGTGGATTGTAATGCCGGTGATCACGGTAAAGCTTTCGCCACCAACTTTAACCCCGAAATAAACATACGTGAGGTAACTCAGAAGGGAAAGTATTACGAAAACGGCAAATGGGTGGAAACTGAACCACATCAGATACACAAACCCCTGAATTACCCCGAAATTGGAGCCAAAGAGTCGTATGTGATTTACCACGAAGAACTCGAATCGCTTGTAAAAAACTTCCCGACCATCAAACGCGCCCGTTTCTGGATGACTTTCGGACAGGAATACCTCACTCACCTGCGTGTAATTCAGAATATTGGTATGGCCCGTATCGACGAAGTGGAATACAACGGACAGAAAATTGTCCCTATCCAGTTTCTGAAAGCTGTATTGCCCAATCCGGGTGATCTGGGAGAAAACTACAAAGGGAAAACGTCAATCGGATGCCGTATCAAGGGATTTAAAGAAGGGAAGGTAAAAACTTACTATATCTACAACAATTGCAGCCATGAAGATGCATACCGGGAAACCGGAACACAGGCCGTAAGCTATACCACAGGCGTTCCCGCCATGATTGGAGCCATGATGTTTCTGACCGGCGAATGGACCAAACCGGGTGTTTTCAACGTGGAGCAATTTAATCCCGATCCGTTCATGGAACAACTCAACCTGCAGGGTCTACCGTGGAAAGAACTACAGGACGTAGATCTGGAACTTTAACAGATAGAAAAAAAAACATTCAGCAAAACGTATGAATGTTTTTTTTTGTCTGGTAATCTGGTGATTGTTGATAGATTTTTCAACAATTAAAAAATTAAACAATTATAATGAAATAATTTCATCCTTAACTTTCCAGAGTGTGAATTCATAAAATTTGATGTTAAATCTGATATTTAAGATATGAATTCAGTAAAAATTGGCTAATATTGCATTATGACATAAACCTGATTAATAGTATCGTTCTACAACAAGTGTAAGAGTATCTGTATTTTCGGCCTTTTTGTAATTTATCTGTCTGTAATTAACAATCTAATATTGAACGATTATGATTAAAAATTACAATTTCAGAAAATGCAATCTCCGCAATGTTCATTTTTTATTACTATTGATAACCCTTCTGTGCACCTCGGGACTTTACGCACAAAGTACAGGTGACTACCGCTCAAACACTACTGTCGGAAACTGGACAGCACTCACCAGTTGGCAACGGTTTAATGGCACTTCATGGGTTACTCCCACTGCCGCTCAGGGATATCCGGGGCAATATACAGGAACCGGAGCTGTTACCATTTTATCAGGACATCAAATCTATGCCAATTTTGTATCTGATCCTCCGCCTGCAACCATTGTTATAACTGTGAATGGAGTAAACAACAACAATCCATTCACCGCATATACCACTCCTTTTGGGCTTGGAAATGTAACCATACAGAGCAGCGCTTATTTAGTGTTGCAAGGTTCCGGAACCGGGAGCACCGATTATACCATATATCTGAAAACACAGGAATTAAATATTAATTCAGGCGGATGGTTATATTTTAACGGAAATAAGTTGAATTTAGGATTACCGCAAAACAGTGTTGTTGAAGTCTGTGACGGTGGACTTACAGGATCATCCTCCGATGGTAATGCCAATCAGGATATTTTTATAGGTGATCAGTGGTATGCTATCGGAAACAGTAACAAAACTCAGTTTACATTCAGTGAAATAATGGTTGATTGTCTGGGAACTCTGGAATCTGAACCCGGTATCTATTCACCCGTGTGTGTAGGTCAATCCATTGTACTCAGAGGCAGTTATACAGGGAAGGTTGATACTACCCCTACCTATTTCTGGTCAATTGTTTCGCCGAGTGGCACAACAACAACCTACACAACTCAAAATGTAACGATCTCTAACCCGATAGTTGGTACTTATTTAGCTACTCTTAAAGTCACTACCATCCGCAACGATTACACTTATACTAACAGCAAAACTACAAGTATCACTGTATTGCCCAATGCATCACTTGCACTCACTTCGGCACCAGCCACTACAAACCAAACAATATGTATCAACTCACCGCTGACAAATATCACTTATACAGCAGCAGGCACCTCTACAGTAACATTTACTGGTTTGCCGGCCGGAGTTATCGGAAATTATTCGGGTAATGTAGCAACTATCAGCGGTACACCCACCGTAGAAGGAACATTTAACTACACTGTCACGGCTTCTGGATCCTGCTTACCTGCGTCACAATCGGGCACCTTTAAGGTTAATCAGTCCTACTGGGTGGGTACGGAGAGTAATGACTGGAATACAGTGGCAAACTGGACCTGTGGCATACCACCCACCGGAGCCGATGTTGTTTTTGCTGCAATAACAAACAGCTACGGTTCGATGGCTGTGCGCGATTTACACCTTGAAAATACTAGAACAATAGGAAGTCTTATCAATGCCAGCGATAAAAATCTGATTATTAAACCGGGATCAGCACTTGTAGTAAACAATACTGCTCCGGCCAATGACAATACTGCTAAAATTCAAATACAGGCTGCTTCGGGTCAGCCAAATGGAAGTTTGATTTTAACAAATCCACAATTAAATCCGAATGTATATGCCACGGTACAAATGTACTCTACCGGTTATAAAGGAGCCCAATGGTCATGGACTGATCCCGATAAAATATTATATACCGGCTATTATCGCTGGCAGTACTTCGGTATACCGGTGGAAAGCAACTCAACACTCGTCACAAACACTACGTTGTGGGGCTCTTATATCCGTCAATATCATGAAAATCTGGAACTCAACAAGTATTACCAAAAATGGAGCGACATAAGTAACAATGATCGGCTGTATCCTTTCACCGGTTACGAAATCACTCAGGATGCTCCAAAAATTCTTTCATTCAGTGGTAAACTTTTAACCGGCGACCGCACACTGACATTATCCAAAACAGAAATCAGCGGAACAAAGAATTACGGCTCAGGGTACAATATCCTGAGTAATTCATACACTGCAGCCATCGATATCGCTAAAATAGTATTTCCCGCAACCGGAGTGGATAAAACCGTATACCTGTATAATACCGGTAGTCTGGAGGACTGGGGAACTCAGTATAAAATATCCGGCAATGTAGCCGGTGCATATCAGGCTATACCCTACAATACAAGTTCTGTGCTGGGACCAATTCCCTCCATGCAGGGATTTCTGCTTATTGCCACTACCCCAGGCGCTGCTGTCACCATCCCTTACAACAGCACGGTCTCGGCAGCCACTGCAAATACTACTCCACAACGGGCTCCAGTGGAAAAATAGCTGCCAATTCATTATCCTGGCTTACCGTAGATGTAACGGGAAAAACCGGTGGCGACCGTGTGTGGATATTCAGCCAGGACGGAACTACTCACGGATTTGACAACGGTTGGGATGGCCAAAAAATTAATCAAACGGACGGAATATCGTTGTATGTAGATGAAGAAAGTGGAAAATACCAGGTCAGTACAGCCGATAATCTGAATGAAACGTGGCTGGCATTCCAGGCCGGTGAAGAAACCGAATATACCCTGAATATAAATACTACGGCATTGAAAGGATACAAATCGATTTTTCTGAAAGATACAGTGGCCAA
>CALMZF010000187.1 GCA_937870645.1 uncultured Paludibacter sp.
CTGTGGATTAAACCGACCCGCAAACTCAACGCTCAGGACTTGATCAGTTTTATGCGCGACCACTACGAAGGTACCGAACTCGACCTGACCAAAGGCTGTGCTGCAGGTCCTTTCGGAAGCCCGCTGCGCCACAGTCCGCTTACTTTTAAGGTGGACAGTGTGGAGTATATGCACGAGCGGCCCACGGCTACCCAGCAAACCGGCTTTACCTTTGTGGCTCAGATGCGGAGCTGGTTGCCCGATTATGTGGGTGGAATTCTCTGGTTCGGAGTGGACGACGCTGCCAGCAACGTGTACGTACCTGTATATTGCAGCACCGACAAAGTTCCACTTTGTTTTGATGAAAAGAATGGAAGTTTGCTGAGATACTCACCCACTTCGGCTTTCTGGACATTCAATGCAGTGGCAAATTTCGCCTACGGCAAATACTCCTGGCTGATGAAGGATATCCGGAAACTGCAGTCGGAACTTGAAAACGGATTTCATCAGATGACAGCAAGTATTGATACCAAAGCCACCTCACTTCCTGAGATGGAAGCGCGGAAATTCCTGACGAATTACAGCAATGATGCTGCCGAAAAAACAACTGCGGAATGGAAGAAATTAGGCGAATACCTGCTTGTAAAATACATGGACGGTAATATCAAAAAAGAAGAAAACGGCAAGTTTATTCAGAATGACCACGCCATACCACCTTCCATTATTCGTGCCGGCTACACGCCCGATTTTCAGCAAAAAATTGCAAAAGAAAATCCCGGATTGCGGGTAAAATCGGCAGCGGAACTGAATAACAGAAAATAATACAATTAGCAGAGACTTACGGGGCAAAAAACAGAAAAGCGGGAAAATCAGATTTTCCCGCTTTTATTCTGTTAAAAGTGTAATTCCTTATACTAAAGCAATGAATACTTCAGCTTCTTCTTCTCTGAAAGCTACTTTGCCTTCACGAGCCAACCAGCCTAAAGCCAGATTCAAATCTTTTTCTGACAGTTTTGTAGCTTTCTTTACGGCTTTTACATTCAGTTCGCCGTTTTCTAAAGCAGACCATATCAAACCTGCACTTGTTCCAATTTTTTCTGTAAACATAATTGTTATTTTTTATAATTCGGATTTGTAATACGGCACAAAAATACTAAAAAATGTGTTGTAAAACATATTATTAACGTTTTTGTAGACCGAAAATCAGATTTTTACACTTATTTAACTTAATATTAACAATTAATATCTCTGTCCAACCGTAGTACTATCCAAATCGTTTGTGCCATTCCAGAAAGTCTTTAGCTCTGTCAGCATCATATTTAGATAATTTCTTCAGTATTTTTTCAACACTGTGTTCTTTGTCAAATTTTGTTTTGGAATAAAACTTATCTGCATAACATATAATCTGCTCTTCGATGCTCAGGGGCATCATATCGCGGTACGGAACCGGGAGTTTATTTTTCACTATCCACTCCAGCGTCAGTCCCACACCCGTATGCCGCTCACAAACCAGGGCATGAAGAGGATATCCTTCCCTGCGTACGATTTCGGAACCCAGGTATCCGTGTTCGATGTATTCATGCGTACCAAAACACTCAATATCGGGTGCATTGGTCATAAATATACCAATATCGTGCAGCATGGAAGCTTCCTTCACAAACTGGCGGTCTGCATTGAGTTCGGGATGATTATCTATAATTTTCAAGGCTTTATCGCGCACTTTAATACTGTGTCTGATTAGTATGTTGTATAGTTTCGAATTCTTATCGTAGTATTTCTCAATAATTTTAACCGCATTCATTGTCAACGTATATTTTATTTACTTACAAACAAATTCACTTCTTTGGAAGTTCACAAAAAACAACTTTCCGGGGAATTAAAAAACTTAAATCAGAAATTCAATCTTAATTTGTATTTTTGCAAACAGAAGCATAATTTAATGGCAAAGGTAAATAAAATCAGCGAAATTTCTGATTGCTGGTGGATCCCGGGTGACCCGCTGATGAAGGAATATCATGACACGGAATGGGGTATTCCGCTGCACGACGACCGTAAATTGTTTGAATTTATGGTGCTGGATGCATTTCAGGCGGGGCTCAGTTGGAAAACAATATTGTACAGGCGTGAGGGTTTCAGAAAGGCTTTTGACAATTTTGATATGGAAAAAATTGCTGTATATGACGAGCAGAAAGTGCAGCAACTTATGCAAGATGCTTCCATTATTCGTAATCAGGCTAAAATCAGAGCTACAATCACCAATGCACAGCATTTCATCAGCATACAAAAAGAATTCGGATCTTTCGATGCCTATATCTGGCAATTTACCGGGGGAAAAACGCTCCACAATCATTTCAATACCATCAGTGACATTCCACCCCGTTCACCCCAATCGGATGCGATGAGCAAAGAGCTTCAAAAACGGGGATTTAAATTTGTGGGTTCCACTATCTGCTACGCCTTTATGCAGGCTGCCGGCATGGTCAACGACCACCTCAACGGATGCAGCCGAAACCCCCTGAAAGCATGAAATACGTTGATGTCATAGTGCCACTGCCGCTGTCTGCGACTTTCACTTACATTGTTCCCGACGAGTGGTCTGACATGGTGCGCATTGGCATGCGTGTGGTTGTTCCTTTCGGCACAAAAAAAATGCACACGGCGATTATCTGCCTGACACACAGCAACGCTCCCACCCTTTACGAAGCCAAAGAAATCATTTGTCTGCTCGACAATGAACCCATTCTCCGGTTTCCACAGTTGAAATTCTGGGAATGGATGAGCGAATACTATCAGGCTGCCATCGGCGATGTGTATCAGGCTGCTGTTCCGGCCGGATTGAAACTCGAAAGCGAAACGCAGGTGAGGATCAATCCCGATTACGAATCCGACCATCCGCTTACCGACAAGGAGTACAAAGTGCTGGACGCCCTATCAGACGGAAAGATAAAGAATGTATCGGAACTGAACAAAATTACCGAAATACGCAACACACTTCCCATACTGAAGGGGTTGTTAGAAAAAGGGGCTGTAGAAGTGAGTGAAGAACTGACCGAAAAATTCAGACCAAAAACCGAAACTTACATCAAACTCACCGGATACGCCCGCGACGAAGAAAATCTGCGAAAAATATTTGATGAACTGAACCGCGCCAAAAAGCAACTGGAGGTACTCATGAAGTTTATCGAACTGTCGCGTTGTTTATCCAAATCTCCCCGGGAAGTATCGCGAAAGGAGCTGCTTGAACAAACACATGCTTCACCGGCTATCATCAACGGACTGATTGAACGCGGCGTTTTTGAAAATTACAGCAAAGAAATTGGCCGGTTGGATAATTCGGAAGTGACCACCGAAGATATGTACCCGCTCAATGAATTTCAGCTGCATGCGATGAATGAAATCAACCGGCAGTTTACCGAAAAACCTGTGGTGCTGCTGCATGGAATTACCTCCAGCGGAAAAACCGAGATTTACATTCAACTCATCGACAAAGTAATTGCATCGGGAAAACAGGTGTTGTACCTCGTACCCGAAATAGCACTCACCACCCAGCTTACCAGCCGTCTGAAAAGGATATTCGGCAAGCGGTTGGGCGTGTATCATTCCCGGTTTTCGGATGCCGAACGGGTTGAAATCTGGAATAATGTACTTCACGATAAAAGTTACGATGTCATTATCGGCGTTCGCTCGTCGGTATTTCTGCCTTTCCGCCAGCTGGGACTGGTCATTGTGGACGAGGAACACGAAAACAGCTACAAGCAGTACGATCCCGCACCCCGCTACAATGCGCGGAATGCAGCTATTGTACTGGCCTCCATGCACGGGGAAAAATCTTTGCTGGGAACGGCCACACCTGCCATTGAAACATACTACAATGCTCAAACAGGCAAATACGGATATGTGGAACTCAACCAGCGATTTCAGGAGATGGAACTGCCCGACATCCTGATAGCCGATATGAAAGAAGCTTACCGGAAAAAAGAGATGGAAGGTCATTTTACTCCTCTGCTTCTGGAGAAAATCACCAAAGCACTGAATAACAGCGAACAGGTCATCCTGTTTCAGAACCGGCGCGGATATGCACCTTACCTGGAATGTAAAGCGTGCGCTTGGGTGCCGAAATGCAAAAACTGCGATGTGAGCCTTACGGTTCATAAATTCAGCAACAAACTCACCTGTCACTATTGCGGTTATACCGAGAATATTCCGGTCGTGTGCCCGGTATGCAACACCCCCGGACTGGTTGACCGTGGTTTCGGTACCGAAAAGATTGAACAGGAAATAGAAGAAGCATTTCCTCAGGCAAAAGTGGCTCGTATGGATCTGGATACTACCCGTAGCAAGAAAGGATTTGAAAAAATCATTTCGGACTTCGAACAGGGCAAAGTGGATATTCTGGTCGGAACGCAGATGGTGACCAAAGGGCTGGACTTTGAGCGGGTTAGTCTGGTGGGTATTCTGAATGCCGATAATCTACTCAATTTTCCAGACTTCAGGGCGCACGAACGGGCTTTTCAACTCATGGCACAGGTGAGCGGTCGGGCCGGCCGCAAAAACAAGCGCGGAACAGTAGTACTCCAAACATCCAGCCCTGAGCATCCGGTCATCGGTCAGGTGCTGCGAAATGACTATGCAGCCATGTACGGCACCCAGTGCACCGAGCGGTTACAGTTCAGTTATCCGCCCTTCTTCCGGTTGATAGAAATCACCCTGCGCCACCGCGACAGCTCCACACTCAACCACGCAGCAGAAGATTTAGCGGTAACGATGCGTAAAGTTTTTGGCAGTCGGGTACTCGGGCCGAACATCCCTGCTGTGTCGCGTATTCAGAATTGGTATATCAAACAAATTCTGCTGAAAATAGAAACCACGGCATCAGCAGGAAAAGCAAAGCAAATTCTGAGTGAAATAACCACCGGTCTGCTTGCAAAATCAGCCTATAAATCTACCCGTATCAGCATTGATGTGGACCCGATGTA
>CALMZF010000188.1 GCA_937870645.1 uncultured Paludibacter sp.
GAGAAAGCAATTTTCGGATATTATGAAAGTAAAAAAGCCCGAAAGCACTTCAGGCTTCAACCTTACCTGAGATGGGCGGCAGCGGCAGTTATTGCCGCAGGAGTGATAATCCCGGTTTCAATCTTTCAGGCCTCAGGAAAAACGAATTACGCTTACATCAACGGAGTAAAAATAACCAACACACAGGAGATCATTTCACTGGCTCAAACGACAATAAATTATGTGTCGGACAATAACGAAGTGGAGGACGGACTGGACAACTTAAAGAATGATGAAACAATCAAAACCCAATTGGATGCCTTTTCGGAAATTGAATTATAACAAAAAATATATAATCATGAAAATGAATAGTAAGTGTAAATACCTGATCCTTGTCGTGATGTTCATTGCAGGATGTGGATTGGAAATTAAAGCGCAGAGCGATCTCGATATTAACAGGATATTCGATAAATACGGGAAACAGAAAGGTTCTGTGATGGTGGAAATGAGCAAAGAGATGCTCGAGGGATACGATTTCTCGTTTTACAAGAGCATTGTGATCAGCAACAATGAAGAAGCCGGTGATTTTACCCGCGGATGCCTGCAAACAGATCAGAATGGTGCAAAAAAAGTAAAACAGGTAGTCACCAACGGCAAAATAAGTTCCGTTTACCTGCAATTACCCAAAAAAGGAAAATACAACAGGCTGATACTTTTCAACGAAAAGTCTGTTCCGGAACTTAAAATGACCCTGATATACATCGAATCGGAAAAAGATTCGGAAGAAATAATGAAATTAATATTAAAGAAAAAATAATGAAACGTATGAAGACGCAAATTTTAATTCTATCAGCATTAATCCTGACAGCATCCATTACTGTCAATGCTCAATCACAAGCCGTTAAGGACACAACCTTAATTTTTAACCAGAAACAAATACACGTTACCGACAGTGTCGATCAGGTAAAGGTTCAGGTATATAAAACGGATACCGCCGAATATAAAAAGATTTATGAAGGTATTTTTACCGATGAAAACAGCTTTGAGAAATATTCTGTTGAAACACAGTTCGGATTTGAATTTCCTTTTGACAAAAGAAAACGGTCGTCAAAATTTTCCGGTCACTTTATCGGTATAGGATTTGGTGCACTAAATACTACTGAAAATTTCTCTAATTTCAACGATGCAGGAGGAATGAAGGTCGTTTTCTCGAACGAATTCACCTTTAATCCCATAGGTTATTCACTGCCCGTAATTAAGGAATATGTTGGAATAACCACCGGGATTGGAATGATATGGAGAAATCTTCATTTGGGTAACAACAGCCACCTGGTAAATAACAACGGAATTACAATCCCCCAAGCCGCTCCCGAAGGAATTTCCTATTATTCGTCACGTTTGCGAATTTTCGAGCTGAATATGCCGCTGTATCTTGAAATTCATCCTGTCAGAAAGTCGGAATTTTATATCATGGGAGGAGCTCTGTTCGGGATAAATACATTTAGTTCGTATAAAGTGAAATACAAAACCGATGATAACACCAAAGTCAAAAAGGTGGAAGGTAACGATTATAATGTCAATCCTTTTTCTCTGAGTTATTTGGTTGAAATGGGCTGGGATGACTTAGGGGTATTTGCAAAATACACGCCTACCACCCTGTTCAAAAAGGATAAAGGACCCGAAGTTCAGACTTTTACGGTTGGTCTGTCGTTAAATTTCTAACCGGATAATACATTTAATTAATTTCCCGAATTCATTCGTGTTGTAAATTCAATGAGTAAATGTAACTTTTCCAACTGATGCCGAGTGGTGTAAAAAAGCCACTGGCAAATGCAAAAATACTTGCTGAGTGATTTTTATTTCGCTGTAAATGGCGCAGGATTTAAAAGAAGAAAATCTATATTACTGAATAACAGCGATATAGATTTTTCTTTGTGGAGATTACCGGACTCGAACCGGTCACCTCAACACTGCCAGTGTTGCGCTCTAGCCAGATGAGCTAAACCCCCATTTGCCTTTCGAGGTGCAAAGATAAGCATTTTTGGAAATAAATTCGTATTTTTGTAAAAAATTTTACGAAATGGCTAAGTTTATATACAACACCACATACCTGGTGGCCGATCGCCAGTTTAATCCCTGGTTCAAGTGGCTCACAGAAGTGCACATACCCAACATGCTCGGCACCGGTTCTTTTACAAGCCCTCAAATAGCTAAAGTACTTACTGAGGACAAGGAGCAGGAGGGGGTTTCTGTTTCGGTACAGTTTCTGGTCAACGACCTGATTACGCTGCAATTGTGGGAAGAAAATGATGCTGAATTAGTTCAAAATGACTTAGCCTCGCGGTTTGGTACCGAAGTTCTTTCATTTTCCACAGTTTTAGAGCTGTTTTAACTGTAATGGCAAAGGACCAGATTATACTTGGCATTGACCCCGGTACTACCGTGATGGGTTACGGAATTATCCGGGTAAAGGATAATAAGGCCGAAATGCTGGCCATGGGTGTGCTGGAGCTAAAGAAATATGCCGACCATTATCAAAAATTACAACGGATATTTGCCAGAACCCTCTCACTTGTTGATGAATTTCATCCGGATTGTCTGGCCATCGAAGCTCCTTTTTTTGGTAAAAACGTACAATCGATGCTCAAGCTCGGACGTGCACAGGGTGCAGCCATTGCAGCTGCTTTGTACCGCGATCTGCCGGTGAGTGAATACGCACCGCTGAAAATTAAGATGGCAATTACCGGCAACGGTCGTGCCGCCAAGGAACAGGTGGCCGATATGCTGCGGCGATACCTGCGCATTTCGCAGGAAGATATGCTGCCCCAACTGGATGCCACCGACGGGCTGGCAGCTGCATACTGCCATTTTCTGCAATCGGGAAAACCATCCATTGACAGTGAATATAAGAGCTGGAAAGATTACATCAATCAGAACGGCACCAAAGTCAGGAAGTAAGCAACCCGAAATCATCGGATTGCAGACACAGAGAAGTTATAGTTTTCCCTCTTTTTTTCCTCCCCGTATCCAGCCAAGCATTATTATAATTTCCTGCTGCGACATGATGTTGCTCAATAATTCGTACACCGAACCACTCAGATTGCCTTTTTCAAGCAAACCAACTGCCTGCTGCAGTTTGTTATGACCGATAAATCGCTCCACTTTCAGCACGCCTTTTTCCACCAGATCGGCCAGATGCTTTGATATCGTTCCTTCGGTCAGACTTCGTTCTTTGGCTATCTGAGCTATGCTCATGCCATCCAGATAAAATTGGAGCGTAACACGTACGGTATCTGTTTTCGGTTTTTTCTCTTTTTTTGCCGAAGATTTTTTTGCTTTCTCTTCGAACAGGCTCATTTCGGTCGACAGATTATTGTCGTCACAATACCGGCGAATGATATTCAGAAACTGTTCACCATACTTATCCACCTTCGGTTTGCCAAATCCCGATATTTTCAACAAATCTTTTTCGTTCAGAGGCATATAATCCGCCATTTCTGTTAGCGATTTCACCGTTGCTATCAGGTAAATGGGTAATCCCGAATTATCGCTGATTTCATTGCGTGCCTGAAACAGATAATTGAGCAATTGAGGATGTCTGGAACTAATTCGCTGATTTGTATTGGTTTTGGAATAAGAGCTATGACTGAATTTAGGCAGTTCAAAACTACGCTTCAGGTCAAAATATTTCTCCGGGCTGAATCCATTTTGTATTCCCTGAATAAGATGTTTCTTTTGTTCGGCATACGTATAGATATCTTCCAGAAAATCGTCGTACTCATTGGCATTTTGGCGGTTGTCGGTAGTAGCAGTCGTTTGTTTGAGTGTCTCGCTCAGGTTATTCAGGTGCTCCGAAAAGTAACCGTTAGCCGCCTGAAGCCTACTGGTGAGTAATTCCTGATTGAAGGGTGTGGTGCCATTAATCTGGATCAGTTGCGACTGAAAACGGGAAGCTACATCCTGTAAAGCTTCCGTTTGTTTGATAATGTTTTGGATAAAAGGCAGCGTGTCTTTATTAAAAGAACTTGCCACATCCTTAGCCCGGTTGAGCCAGCGGTTAGCCGTGGCAACAACGGGTTTGAAATCGAATATTCCGAGAAGCAGCGTTTCCTGATAATTGCGTTTGGAAACTTCCAACTGTGTGGTGAGTTGGTCAATGGTGTTTGTTTGATCCGAAAAGCGAACGATTTGTTCGTCATTCTGTAGTGAATACTGGTTAATGGGGCTGAGAAGCACCATTCCTTCCAGTGAGCGGCAGCGGCTCAGCGCCACATACACCTGACCGGGAGCAAATGCCGCACCGGCGTCGATTACTGCTTTTTCAAAGGTCAGTCCCTGGCTTTTGTGAATGGTGATGGCCCAGGCCAGGCGTAGCGGAAACTGAGTAAATGTGCCAAGTACTTCTTCGTCGATTTGCAGGGTGGTTTCGTTAGCCTTGTAGCGCACGTTGTGCCAGGTCATGGGGCTCACTTCTATTTCCCTGTCGTCGCCCGGACATTTCACCGTTATAGTCTCATCCCCCAATGCCGTGATGACACCAATTTTTCCATTGAAAAATCTTCGGGGCGTTTCGGTGTCATTTTTAATAAACATCACTTTGGCACCTGTTTTCAGTTCCAGTTTTTCCTCTATCGGGAATAGTTTTTCGGGAAAATCACCTTTCACCTCTGCATTGAAGTATCGTGACCTGACTTTCAACGCAGCCAATTCTTCGGCATTGATGCGGTCGGCTTTATAGTTGTGAGTAGTCAGGATAATATAGGTATCGTCCTTGGGAGGCACAAACAGCGGATTGTATCTGCTTTGCAACATGGTCAACCCGGCAGGCGACAAGGTGTTATTTCTTATTTCACTCAGCAAAGTGATGAACGACATATCTTTCTGACGAAATATCTTATCAAACTCAATATATACCGGAGGTTTCTGCTGCATGACGCGGCTGTGAAAAAAATAAATGCCTTCGTAATAAGGTGACAGCAATCGCCATTCTTCGGCCTGTGCCACGGGTGAAAGTTGGTACATATCACCGATAAAAATCATCTGTACGCCTCCGAAAGGCTCATTGTTACGATACCGGATGTGGCGTAGCAACGTATCTACGGCATCGAGCAAATCGGCCCGCACCATGCTTATTTCATCAATCACCAGCAACTCCAGCTCGCGGATTACCTTGCGCCGGTGACTTTGCATTTTCAGTTTGCCAATCAGGTCTTTGCGTCCTTCGGCAGTGGGAATGAAAGGGGTGAAGGGCAGCTGGAAGAATGAATGGATGGTGGTACCACCTGCATTGATGGCTGCCACACCCGTAGGAGCCACTACGGCAATTTGTTTACCGGTATTTTTGCGGAGCTCGTGCAGGAATGTGGTTTTACCCGTACCGGCTTTTCCGGTGAGGAATATATTGCAGTTGGTAAGTTCGGCAAACTGACGTGCATAATCATGAAAGTCGGTGGTGTTCTCCATGGTTTATAAATTTCAATGTGATACAAATGTACGAAAAATGAATTAATTGTCAGGTAATGATTGATGATAATACCTGATTATTGATTACTGTTTTCCCTGCAGTTATAAAAAAACATTGAAAAGGAATGCAGCATCTCCATCAGTTCGTCTATTTAAAAAACAATCCGGCTGAAATCAATGAAGAATTTCAGCCGGATTATTAGTTGTTTTTGTATTTTATCAGTGCAGTTGCTCTTTATTGAATTTCAAATAAAGCTTCATCCTGCATAACAGAAGCACCCGGTGCAACGCATACTTTCACGATAGTACCGCTTTTTTCGGCCAGGATATTGTTTTCCATTTTCATGGATTCCATTACCATCAGTACGTCACCTTCTTTGATAACAGATCCAACTTCAACAACAATCTTTATGACACTACCCGGAAGCGGTGCATTGATAGTTTTGGAACTTGGTTTGGCGGTAATTGGCATTGGAGCCAGTTTTTCGGCCACTTTGTTTTCGCCCGGTTTGTTTTGTACTTCTTTGCGAACCAAAATCGGAGTTTTCGGAACTTTTTGTTCCAGCTGATGGATTTTAACCTCATAGGGATTACCGTTGACTTCCAGTTCGGCAATTTCATCATCGATGCCTTTCACTACAACATTATACTCTTTTTCGTTGATTGTAAATTTATATTTTCTCATGGTGAATTATTTTATTTTTTAATTTCACATTAATGAATTACCGTTGGAAATTGTTGATGCTGTAAATCTTGGAACTCCAGGGAGAATAACGCCGCTGAATTCGTTCGATAGTAATCACATTACTTTCCACATCGTGCACATTTTGTGTCAGATAAAGATGCAGTGCCAGAAAGGCAGCCACTTCTTCATCGTTGCCAGGCACAACTTCTGATTTTACCGTATTTTCACCGGCCGTCTGTGCTTTGAATGACTGTTTCTCTGCTGCAATTTCTTTCACAGCCTTATTTTTCTGTAAAAAAAGATAAAGAATTACAGCCAGAGCCACTGCCAGTACCGCTATTATTGCTATTAACATTTTATGTTTTATTTAATTGTTAATGAATATATCCGACTACAAAGGCATATTGGAGTGCTTACGTGGCGGATTTA
>CALMZF010000189.1 GCA_937870645.1 uncultured Paludibacter sp.
TTTTCCGAAAATACGGTGATGGTATATAATGTAGTTTCCATTATGTCAGCCCCCTAACCCCCTAAAGGGGGGATTTCCCGGATTTTATTGACGGGGGTGGGAAATCAATATTTGTTTTTATAAATATTATTTGTTGTTAAAAAATCTGTGCATTTTCAATTATATTCCCCCTTTAGGGGGTTAGGGGGCAGGTACTTTTACATAATTATATTCGTTACACACGTTCCGGCAGGTACCATCGGATAAACCATTCCTTTTTGCTCGACTTCCACTACCAGTAAGTAGGGCTTGTCATCTTTCAGCATATCTGCAATGGCTGCATCAAGATCTTCGCGCACAGTAACTAATTTTCCGTCAATATTATAAGCTTTCGCAATCGCCACGAAATCGGGATTATGCATTTTGGTGAATGAATATCGTTCTTCAAAGAAAAGTTCCTGCCACTGACGTACCATGCCCAGAAAACGATTATCGAGCCCGATCATTTTTACACCGATTTGTTCCTGCATGATGGTTCCCAGTTCCTGAATAGTCATTTGAAAACCTCCATCACCGGCAAACATACATACCGTGCGGTCGGGTGCACCCATTTTGGCGCCCATAGCAGCCGGTAGTCCGAAACCCATCGTTCCCAATCCGCCGGAAGTCACAATACTGCGGGTCTGTGTATATTCAAAATAACGGGCGGCCATCATCTGGTTCTGCCCCACGTCAGTCACCACAATGGCATTGTTGTTGGTCGCTTTTGTTACTTTATGGATTACTTCACCCATTGTAATTTCTCCTTCCGTGGGGAATAGTTCCTTGTTGATAACCGCTTCCTGTTCGCGTTGCTGAGGTTCGGCAAAACTGTCAATCCATACGGTATGGCGGGCGGGATTTATTTTCCGGATTAGGGCTGGCAGGCTGTCTTTGGCCGAACCAAGTACGGGAGCATCCGGAGTTACGTTTTTACCGATTTCAGATGCATCAATATCGAGGTGAATGATTTTGGCTTGCTTGGCATAGGTGTTGAGGTCACCGGTAATACGATCGTCAAAACGCATCCCGATGGCTATCAGCACATCACATTCGTTGGTTTTCATATTCGGAGCCACGTTGCCGTGCATTCCCAGAAAACCTTTATTCAGACTGAAATCAGTGGGCATGGCCGATAGACCGAGAAGGGTAGAAGCGGCCGGAATATCCGCTTTTTCCAGAAATTCGAGCAACTCTTTTTCTGCATTCGCCAGAATTACTCCCTGCCCAACCAGTGCAAATGGTTTTTTTGCCTGATTAATCAGTTCGGCGGCCTTTTCTATTTGTTCTTCTTTTATGGCTGGAACGGGAATATAGCTCCGGATAAATGTGCAGGGTTTATAATCAAATTCCACTTCCTGACTTTGAGCACTTTTGGCAAAATCAAGTACTACCGGACCCGGTCTACCGCTTCGGGCAATGTAAAATGCACGTGCCACAGCCCAGGCAACATCTTCAGCTTTTCGGATCTGGTATGACCATTTTGTAATCGGTTGTGTGATACCGACCACATCAATTTCCTGAAATGCATCGGTACCAAGCAATGCTGCACCAACCTGACCTGTAACAACGATGAGCGGCGTGCTGTCGAGCAATGCGTCGGCAACTCCGGTTATGGCATTGGTGGCCGCAGGACCCGATGTTACGAGTGCTACACCCACTTTGCCCGACACACGTGCATAGCCTTGTGCAGCGTGCGTTGCTCCCTGTTCGTGACGGGTAAGAATATGATTTACTTTGTCGGAATAATCGTATAAAGCGTCGAATACGGGCATGATTGCACCACCGGGATAACCGAAAATAGTTTCAACACCTTCCTGTATAAGTGCCTGCATAAATGCATGTGCACCATTTAATTTTTGTGCCATATCGTGTTTTATAAATGAGTAAACGGTTTTTTGCCTGAATTACCCTGATTGTTTTTTTTACAATAGAAGTTAATTAATAACAATTTAAATGACTTGTAAATAACTTTCAATTTTTTCAAATCTCTCTCACAGCTCCTTTATCCGCCGAAGTTACCATACTAGCATAGGCTTTCAGCGCTTTGGAAATTTTCCGGTCTCGTCCGGCGGCAGTAAATGCATCTTTACCTCTCGCTTCTTCTGCTTTTCTGCGTTCAGCAAATTCTTCATCACTTACCCTTGCATTTATGGTGCGATTCGGTATATCAATTTCAATAATATCCCCATCGTGCAACAGCCCGATATTTCCTCCGGCAGCCGCTTCAGGTGAAATATGTCCGATAGACAGTCCCGATGTGCCGCCTGAAAAACGACCATCCGTAATCAGAGCACATTCCTTTCCAAGATGTTTTGATTTGATATATGAAGTAGGGTAGAGCATTTCCTGCATGCCCGGACCACCTTTGGGGCCCTCATGGGTTATCACCACCACATCTCCCGAAACCACTTTTCCTTTCAGAATTCCCTCGCAGGCATCGTCCTGAGAGTTATAAACCTTAGCAGGACCGATGAATTTCCAGATACTTTCGTCCACGCCGGCAGTCTTTATAACACATCCGTCCTGTGCAATGTTTCCCTTCAGGATGCCAAGTCCGCCATCTTTTGTGTAGGCGTGTTCCAAATCACGGATACAACCTTCCGAGCGGTCGGTGTCGAGTGTTTTGTATGTCGAAGTCTGCGAGCCCATCACCAGGTTAAATTTTCCTCCGGGTGCACTTCTGTAAATACGCTCTGCTTCGGTGTGAATATTTTCTTTTGTAACCGAGTATTTTTCAATCGCCTCTGCTAACGTCAATCCATCCACCCGCTTCACATTTAGATATAAAGCCCCACCTAACCTCCCCAAAGGAGAGGAAGTGTTTGCAACTTCATAAGCACCGGTTTTTAGAGACGAGCTTAACTCCCCCTTCAGGGGGTTGGGGGGCAAGTCTGCCAGTTCTCCCAAAATCCCCAGTATACCTCCGGCTCTGTTCACGTCCTGTATATGATATTTAGGTGAGTTCGGAGCTACTTTACACAAGCAGGGTGTTTTTCGCGAAAGCATATCGATATCATCCATTGTGAAATCCACTTCCGCCTCGTGAGCGATAGCCAGCAGGTGTAAAACGGTGTTGGTGGAGCCCCCCATGGCAATATCCAGGGTCATGGCATTGAGAAATGCATCGCGGGTGGCGATGCTTCGTGGCAACACGCTGTCGTCGTTGTCGCGATAATATTTATATGCATTTTCAACAATCAGTCGGGCTGCATCCACAAACAGCTGTTTGCGGTTGGCATGTGTAGCAACAATGGTTCCGTTGCCCGGCAGCGCCAGTCCTATTGCCTCGTTCAGGCAGTTCATGGAGTTGGCGGTAAACATACCCGAGCACGATCCACAGGTAGGGCAGGCTGCATTCTCAATGCGTTGTATCTGTTGATCCGGAATGTTTTCATCGGCCGATTGCACCATGGCATCTACCAAATCCAGTTGTTTCCCATCCAGTTCACCTGCTTCCATCGGTCCGCCCGATACAAAAACCGTCGGTATATTCAGCCGCATGGCAGCCATCAACATCCCCGGAGTAATTTTATCGCAATTGCTGATGCAAACCATCGCGTCAGCTTTATGCGCATTGACCATGTATTCCACGCTGTCGGCTATCAGATCGCGCGATGGTAATGAATAAAGCATCCCGTCGTGACCCATGGCTATTCCATCGTCGATGGCAATGGTATTGAATTCAGCCGCAAAGCAGCCCATTTTTTCTATTTCGGATTTTACCTGCTGACCAATATCATGCAGATGTACATGTCCGGGTACAAATTGTGTAAACGAATTTACAATGGCAATCAGGGGTTTGCCCATCTGTTCGTTTTTCATTCCGTTGGCACGCCACAGCGCTCTTGCCCCGGCCATACGGCGTCCCATGGTGCTTGTTGAACTTCTTAATTCCATAATTATATGAATTAAAAAACCTTTCTCATGTTTAAGTGAGAAAGGTTTTAATGCTTTTATTAACATATGTGCAATTACGCAACCAATCTCACTTCTGATTTTTGACCAAAAGTGTAATGACTAGTAGGTTGTAAATGCTTTGAGCTATCATGTGTTTTTTTTTATGTGTGCAAAGATAATATGTTTTTTACAAACAACAATAGTTTGGAAGAAAAAAACAGAAAAATTTGTTGGATTGTAAGTAAACATCTGTCGTATGGATGAAAATTATTGCTTTATGGTTATTTTTATTAAGGATTGTGATTTGATTAAATGTAATTTTATTACCCGGTCAAATAATCTTATTAAAAAATACACGCACCCGCTAAAAATGTATTATTTTTGTATTTGATTTTTTATAGAATATGATAGAACGAAAATATAAATACCTGAATAATATAAACTCATCCTATGACCTTAAAACAATTAAGCGCAGTGAATTGGGTGTTGTTTGTCAGGAACTTAGAGATTTTATTATTGATGAAGTTTCGCAAAATCCCGGACATTTGGGATCCAGTTTAGGTGTGGTAGAACTGACGGTGGCGCTTCATTATGTCTTTAATACACCTTATGACCGGATAGTGTGGGATGTGGGTCATCAGGCTTACGGGCATAAAATATTGACCGGACGTCGCGATGTTTTTCATACCAACCGTAAATTAGGAGGTATCAGTGGTTTCCCTAAAATAGAAGAAAGTGAGTACGATGCTTTTGGTGTCGGTCATGCCTCTACCTCCATTTCGGCCGCATTGGGTATGGCAGTGTCAGCTCAGATGAAGGGTGAGGACCGTAAAGTGGTGGCAGTGATAGGCGATGGTGCCATGACGGGTGGTTTGGCATTCGAAGGGCTCAACAATACGTCGATGGATAAAAATGACCTGCTGATAATCCTGAATGATAATCAGATGGCTATTGACCCAATTTCAGGAGGTTTTACCCAGTATCTGGTAGATATTACCACCTCTCGTCTGTATAATAAGATGAGGTACAAAGCCTACAGTTTCTTTAAAAAGAGACACTGGATGGATGAAGAGCGAAAAAAACAAATCATACGGGTAAATAACAGTCTGAAGACACTCTTTACACGTCAGAAACAGAACATATTCGAAGCAATGAATATCCGCTATTTTGGTCCGGTTGACGGGCACGATGTGGATAATCTGATCAGGATATTGACCGAAATAAAAAATTACAAAGGTCCGAAAGTACTCCATCTAATAACCAAAAAGGGCAGAGGATACGAACCTGCTGAGAAATCGGCAACGGTGTGGCATGCTCCCGGAAAATTTGATGTGGAAACGGGTGAACGGCTCGTATGTAATCACGGCAATGTGGAACCTCCCTTGTTTCAGGATGTTTTTGGAAAAACACTGCTGGAATTAGCCAAAGAAAACAAGAATATTATAGGTGTCACACCCGCGATGCCTTCAGGATGTTCCATGATTATCATGCAAAAAAGGTTTCCCGATCGGGTTTTCGATGTAGGTATTGCTGAAGGTCATGCCGTGACATTTTCAGCCGGTTTGGCCAAAGAAGGTATGGTGCCTTTTTGCAATATCTATTCCTCATTTATGCAGCGGGCGTATGATAATGTCATTCATGATGTAGCACTGCAAAATTTGCCGGTTATTATGTGTCTGGATCGTGCAGGTATTGTTGGCTCCGACGGGGCTACTCATCAGGGAGAATTTGATCTGGCATATATGCGGTGCATCCCCAACCTCACCATTGCTGCTCCGCGCAATGAAACCGAACTCCGCCACCTCATGTACACAGCTCAACTACCCGGCAAAGGTCCGTTTGTAATCCGTTATCCACGTGGTAAAGGAACAATCATTGACTGGCATCAACCATGGAAGGAATTGACCATTGGCAACGGCGAATGTCTGAAAGAGGGAAATGATCTGGCTATCATTACAATCGGCACTATGGCTACACCGGCCGAAAAAGCCATCAATGAAATTGAAAATGAGCGAAATGTTACAATTGCACATTATGACGCCCGCTTTGTTAAACCGCTCGACCAAGAATTGCTGCATAGTATTGGAAAAAAATTCAAATATATTATTACCGTAGAAGATGGAGTAATCGATGGCGGATTTGGCAGTGCTGTACTTGAATTTATGGCTGATAACAATTATCAGATGAACATTACCCGGCTGGGAATACCCGATAGCTTTGTTGAACACGGAACTCCCGAAGAACTCTATGCTAAACTGGGCTTACATGCCGAAGGATTAAGGGTAAGCTTTGAGGCAGTTCTCATAGAAGAATTAGAAAAAAAAGAAATTATAAAAAAAAAGTAACTGAATGAAAATAATCATTGCCGGTGCCGGTGAAGTAGGAACTCACCTGGCTAAATTACTTGCCCGTGAGAGCCTGGACATCACGTTGATGGATGAAGATCCGGAAAAAATGTCCAATCTTGAAGCCAATTATGATTTACTCACCCGGGTGGGCCTGCCCACCTCCATTGCCAGTCTGAAGGAATGTGGCATCGAAGGAACAGACCTTTTTATAGCTGTTACACCCTTTGAAAGCGTGAATATGACGGCTTGTATGCTGGCTACTAACCTTGGAGCCAAAAAAACTTTGGCACGCATTGAAAATTACGAATATCTTCAGCCCGGAAATAAAGATTTTTTTGAGAAACTGGGAGTGGATTATCTTATTTGCCCGGAAAAACTGGCTGCCGAAGAAATTGTGGAAGCTCTCAAACATCCATGGCTGCGTCAGAACCTCAGTTTCTGCAATGATGCACTCATTTTGCTGGGAATGAAAATCAGGGAAAATTCAGAGGTTTTAAGAAAACCCTTTAATTCTGGTTACTTTGATCATGGCAAATACCGCGTGGTAGCAATCAATCGTAAAGAAAAGACCATCATTCCAAGCGGATATGACGAAATTCAGGCCGGTGATATTGTTTATTTTATCACAATGAAGCAAAACGTGGATTTTGTGCGCGAACAAGCCGGGAAAGCATTGTTTCAGGTGAAAAATGCAATGATAATGGGGGGCAGCCGTATAGCTCAAAAAACGATACAATATTTGCCCAATAATATCAATACCAAAATGCTGGAACGAGACAAGGAAAAATGTTATTTTCTGGCTGAAAGGCTCAATAATACGCTCATTATCAATGCGGATGGCAGAAATGTGGACGCTCTGCGATCCGAAGGTATTCAGGAGATAGATGCATTCGTAGCCACCACTGCCAATTCGGAAGCCAATATTCTGGCCTGTCTGGAAGCAAAACGACTTGGAGTAAAGAAAACGGTGGCCGAAGTTGAGAATATTGATTACATCCAACTGGCCGAAGATTTGGACATAGGCACCGTTATCAATAAAAAAATGATTGCGGCAAGCTACATTTATCAATTAACATTGGATGCCGATGTGCTCGAAGTCAGAAGTCTCACTTCCGCCGATGCTGAAGTTGTGGAATTTGTAGCCAAGGAAGGATCAAAAATCACAAAATCTCAAATTAAAAACATCCGACTCCCCGAGAATGTCAATATCGGTGGCATCGTACGTGATGGAGTGGGGAGTATCGTTTATGGTAATACACAGATTTTGCCCAATGACCACGTCATTGTGTTTTGCATATCGTCAGCTATTCGTAAAGTGGAAACCTTATTTAATTAGTATAGAAATATAATCGTCGTAAGTTGCTTAAATTGACATTTACCACCCGCTATTAATGAACAGGGATTTAAATATCAAATTGATTTTAAGAATATTGGGCGGACTTCTTCTTGTCGAAGGGGTATTCCTGTTTTTTCCCGTGTTCGTGGCACTCCTTTATCGTGAGCATGATATCCGGTATTACCTGTATACCATATTCATAGCTGTTGGTATGGGCTCGATTGCATTGTTGATTGGACGTAAAGCCGAAAATGTTTTCGGGAAACGCGAAGGTGCTGTCATTGTTACTGTTACGTGGCTGATGTATACCGTTATCGGTACACTGCCTCTTTGGCTGAGTGGCAATATTCCTGCATTTACCGATGCCTTTTTTGAGTCATTGTCCGGTTTTACCACCACCGGCACTTCCATTCTTAATAATATTGAGGCTTTACCATATAATATGCTTTTCTGGCGAAGCCTTACTCACTGGATAGGTGGATTGGGAATTGTTGCCATGTTTCTGGCCATTATGCCGATGTTGGGTGGTGCAGGATACGAACTTTTTTCGTCGGAAAGCACCACTCCCATCAAAGAGAAAATTCTACCAAAAATAAGCCAGACAGCCAAAATTCTATTGCTTATTTACGTGGTACTTACCATGCTATGCGCTTTTTCCCTGAAAATAGCAGGAATGGACTGGTTTGATGCTATTAACCATGCCTTGTCTACCATCAGCACTGGAGGTTTTTCTACCAAACAACTGAGCATTGCCTACTGGAATTCTCCGGCGATAGAATATGTTCTTATTTTTTTTATGTTTTTTTCCGGGGTAAATTTTATAATATTTTATTATCTGTATAAATTTAACTGGGTCAAAATCAGAAAAAACGAGGAACTCAAGTATTATATAGTCATTTTGCTGGCATCTGTGTTGGTTATAGCTTACTCGCAGATAGATTTTAGCCGAACGTTAACACTGTCAGGTATTGAAAAGTCCTTAAGGGGAAGTTTGTTTATAGTTACATCGTGTATGACCACTACGGGGCTTTGTACCGACGATTATACGCTTTGGAATTCATATACCTGGATAATTTTGCTGGTTTTGATGGTTTCCGGAGCATCTACCTATTCCACCTCAGGAGGGATCAAGGTGGCTCGCGTGGTGTTGCTTACCAAATTTTGTTATTTTGAATTCAAAAAATTAATTCATCCTAATGCAATAATACCTGTACGGTTCAATGGCTTTCTGGTCAGGGATGATCTAATGATGCGTGTCCTTGCTTTCACTGTTATTTATCTGCTCATTATTGTGGCTGGTTCCTTTGTATTAAGTCTCACCGGTTTAGGTTTCGAAGAAGCCATCAGCGGAATGATAACCTGTATGAGCGATGTGGGTTTAGGACTGGGCAAACTTGGCCCTTCCTCCAGTTTTGCTGAAATTCCTGTCGTCAGCAAATGGTTTCTGGCTTTTGTGATGCTCGTGGGACGTTTGGAAATTTACTCTGTTTTATTGCTTTTTACACCCGAATTCTGGAAAAAATAAATTCAGAATAAACCTTTTAAGTGTATGATAAAATCTGAAATCAATTATAAATTAGTTTCGAAGGTAATTGGTAGCCTGTTGCTGGTCGAAAGTGCAACCCTGTTTTTTGTGCTGTTTATTTCCCTCATTTATGGTGAAAATGATGGCCTTTATTTTGTTGGAACTTCATTATTTTCTCTTTTGGTGGGTTGGCTCATGATTTTGTATGGGAAAAATGCACCCGAAAGGATTGGTAAGCGCGAAGGCTCTATGATAGTTACCTTCACATGGATTTTCTTTTCACTGATAGGAGCATTACCGTATTGGCTCAGTAAAAGTATACCATCGTTTACGGACGCTTTTTTTGAAACGATCTCTGGTTTCACTACAACGGGTGCATCAATACTTAATAATATTGAAGAACTTTCGCACGGTATGCTTTTTTGGCGTTCACTTACTCATTGGGTAGGTGGACTTGGAATTATTGTCATATCACTGGCGTTACTTCCTATGTTCGGAGTAAGCGGAACGCAGCTTTTTGCCGCTGAAACTTCAGGCCCTACCAAAGATAAAATACATCCTAAATTGAACGAAACGGCTAAACGCTTATTTTTAATATATGTAATTCTTACTGCCTTTGAAACGGTTTTTCTATTATTTGGCAGGATGAATTTGTTTGATGCCGTTTGTCATTCATTTTCTACCATTGCCACAGGAGGATTTTCAACCAAACAGGCCAGCATTGCTTATTATCAATCACCTTATATTGAATATGTTATCTCCATATTTATGATACTTTCCGGTGTTAATTTCGGTAATTACTACCTGGCATACCAACGTAAATATTATAAGATTAAAGAAAATGAGGAATTGCGTTATTATCTGATTGTTCTTTTTGTTTTTACGGTAATAGTCGCATTTTCGTTGGTCGATTTTTCGGAAATCATCACAGCTCAATCTGTCGAAAAAGCCTGGCGTGATGCCCTGTTCACTGTTTCATCGCTCATGTCTACCACCGGTATGGTTACTGCTGATTATATGTACTGGAAACCATTGACATGGATAATTTTAATCACTATAATGATGACAGGTGCCTCAGCTGGTTCTACAAGTGGAGGCATCAAAATGATCCGCGTAGTTATTTCTGCCAAAGCTTGCTACTACGAATTCAAAAGGCTGATACACCCTACAGCTGTCATTCCGGTGCGATACAACAAACATGTTGTGCGTGAAGATATATTAACACGGGTTATAGCATTCACACTGCTTTATATTGTCTTTGCCTTGTTTGGTATTCTGGTGCTGGCCATTTCCGGCATGGGTTTTATCGAATCAATCGGAGGTATGGTAACATGCCTCGGGGGCGTAGGTCCCGGTTTGGGATTGATTGGCCCCATGGGTAATTTTTCTCAAATACCCGAATTCAGTAAATGGTTTCTTGATTTAGTGATGCTCACTGGCAGGTTGGAACTTTATACAGTACTGATGCTTTTCACGCCTGCTTTCTGGCGCGGATAATTTCAATTAATATTATAGTATTTACTCTGGTTTATATTCTTACCAGTGTTAAGATTACCTTCTTGTTTTTTTAGTCAAATTTTTGCACTACTAACATGCTATTTATTAGAGATTTAATTTTTTCCTCAAAAATAATTTCAATTTTTCCTTTCATTTATTTTGTTCAATTCAAAACTTTGTCTACCTTTGCACTCCCGTTTAG
>CALMZF010000190.1 GCA_937870645.1 uncultured Paludibacter sp.
AGACATTCGTGCAGGTCGGTATGCAGGTTATTGGTTAGTGAAGCATATTCCCTGGCCCGGTTGCGTTCAACGTCCGACCACATAAATTCCTCGTTGAAACCATTGCCCATAGCTACCTGATCGTAAGCTTCGGTGATATTTTCGATAGTTACAGATTTCGAACCGTATTCAGCGCGTATCCAGTTGGCATTGGGCAGGTTGATGCCAATGGGTGTGGGAGGGTAGCAATCACCTCCAAGCATGGCTGCGGTAATTACTTTAGCTGAAACTCCTTTTACCTTTTCTTTCTTGAAATTTTTATCGACGGGAGAATTGTCCTCAAACCACTGGGCATTGCTGCTGATGATTTCGGTGCGTTTGGTTGCTTCGATGTTCTTGAAGTTGACAATGGATTCCCAACTGGCTTTCATTCCCAGGGGGTCGGCATAAGTTTCGGTAAATCCGTTGACAAAATCTACCTGAGAAGTCAGGTCCTGAACCCATTTGATGCAGTATTCGTCAAAAGTTTTCAGGTCACCGGTGCGGTTGAAACTGATGAGTGTATTAATAATATCCCGCTGCTGATCATTTTCAGCCACGGCTGCTGCTTTTTCGAGCCACCCTGCCACACGGCTCAGCGCTTCTGAATACATTCCGCCAATTTTGTAGGTTTTTTCCACTATTTTTCCGTTTTCTTTCACCAGTTTGCTGTTCAATCCATACGAAATGGGTGTGCTGTCGTTGGGATTTTTCATGTTGGCATAAAAATCCTCTGCTTCCTGTTGGGTAACCCCTTCGTAGTAGTTATTGGCCGAAGTGAGAATCAAATCCACGCCATCTGCCTGATTGGTACGCTTGGGATAAACGGTGGGGTCGAATATTACCGGGCTAAGTTTAGCAATTAACTGATCAACCGATTCGCCCTGCTGCAACGGTAGTTTTGCCGGATCAATGCTTCGTACTGTTTCAGCAAAGTAGGCAGCACTAAATTCAGGCGTGAATTTATCTTCGGAATAATGATGATGAATTCCGTTGGCCATCCACACACGCTTCAGATAGGTGGTAAGTTGTGTGAACGCTTCAGCGTTGCGGTCACCTTTATAATTTTCATACACAGCTTCCAGTGTGCGGCGAATGCAGAGATTGTGTTTGTTGTTCTGATCGTACAGGATATCGCGTCCTTCGATGGCAGCTTGTGAAAGATAATAAATCATCTCTTTCTGTTTCAGTGTCAGTTTTTCGAAATCCGGCACGCGGTAACGAAGTATCTGAACATCAGCAAATTTATCAACTGAGTAGTTGAAACTCTCAACAGATGGAGTGACATTTTCAGCTTTTTTGCCGTCACAGGCAAATAAAATTGGAACCATAAGGTATAAAATTATTTTTTTCATTGATTAATGCTTTTATGAAGTGAAACTTAGAATTAATTGTAATAGAACATACAAAGTTACAAAAAATTGCGAAACTCAGTGGATGAAAAGCAGAAAACGCGGACAGTGTAAAAAAGAAACATCTATGATTCTTAAAAATAATCTACCGGATGCATACGAAATAATTCTTTTGTGAAATTAAAAACCCTTTTTCTGTTTGACTGCTCTAGCAGATTCATTACCTTTGTGGATATGTTACAGAATTTTATCAGCGAGCGAATACGTACCGAATTACCTTTTGAACCCACCAAGCAGCAGGAACAACTGATTGACCGGTTGGGCGAATTTGTTATGTCCCCTGAACCCGAAAAACTGTTCCTGCTCAAAGGTTATGCGGGAACCGGTAAAACTTCAGTGGTAAGTGCGCTGGTCAGGGCACTGAATATTTTGGAGCAAAAAACAGTACTTCTCGCACCCACCGGGCGTGCCGCCAAGGTGCTTTCCGGTTATTCGGGATTCCCGGCTTTCACCATTCATAAAAAAATTTACCGTCAGAAATCGATGTCCGAATTCCGATTTCAGTTGGCCGACAATCTGCATAAACACACGCTCTTCATTGTGGATGAGGCTTCCATGATTTCCAACAACGGAACAGACGGGTCTTTCGGGAGCGGGCGGTTGCTCGACGACCTGATAGAATATGTCTACGGCGATGACGAATGCAGTCTGTTGCTGCTGGGTGATACGGCACAGCTTCCTCCGGTGGAGCAGCCGCAAAGTCCGGCCCTCGAAACCGGTGCGCTTCAAGCCTACGGACTGAAAGTCTATGAATTTACCCTCACACACGTGGTTCGGCAGGCACTCGAAAGCGGCATATTGTATCATGCCACACAGCTGAGGCTGGATTTGGCAGAAGATAATATTTCTCATCATCCAAAATTTGAACTGAGAGATTTTACGGACATAAGCCGCTTGAGCGGAATGGATCTGATAGATGAAATTCAGCGGGCATACAATGGAGTGGGGGTGGAGAATACCATTGTGATAACCCGCTCGAATAAACGGGCTAATATGTACAACAACGGCATACGGTCGCGGGTGATGATGAAGGAAGAGGAACTCTCCAACGGTGATCTGCTGATGGTTACCCGAAATAATTATTTTTGGAATAAACCCTACAAAGAAATTGAATTTATAGCCAACGGTGATGTGCTGGAAGTTATCCGCATTGGCAAACACCGTGAAATATACGGATTTCGCTTTGTGGATTTGAGTCTGCGGTCGCTCGATTACGGTTGGGAAATTGATGCGCGGATATGGATGGACAGCCTGCAGGCCGAAAGTCCGGCCCGGATGAATGAAATGACCGGGAAGCTTTTTGAGGCAATTGCCGAGGATTACCCCGAAATAACGAACCGGAAACTGTTGTTTAAGAAAATTCTCGATAATGAATATTACAACGCCCTGCAAGTGAAATTTGCTTATGCTGTAACCTGTCACAAAGCTCAGGGCGGTCAGTGGGATAAGGTATTTATCGATCAGGGTTACCTGCCCGACGATCAGATTAACCGCGAGTATTTCCGGTGGTTTTACACCGCACTTACCCGCGCTTCGGGGCAGGTCTTTCTGGTTAATTTTCCCGATGAATGGTTTGATAACAAAGATCAAACAAAAAATCCGAAAGAAATTACTAAACTTAAAAAATCCTAAACTAAGTGCATAGCTCCGATTCTTTTGTAATTTCGCACGTTGAAAATCAATGATAAAACAATACGTAACATTATGATAAAAAAAATTGGTATTCTTTTTCTCCTTCCGCTTCTGTTAATTCAGAGTTCCTGTAAACCCAAAGACCCGGTAGCTGATGATTCAAAACTTGTTTCGCAGTTTGTTTATGACGGATTATCGACCTATTATCTCTGGGCCGACGAAATGAAGAATAAAAAACCCACTGTGGCAGATACCGATCCGGTGGAATATTTTGAAAGTCTGCTGAATGCCACCGACAAGGATCATGGCTGGTCATTTATTACTGACGATGTACAGAGTTTATTGGCCGATTTTGCCGGTGAACCAAAGGCTTTCGGATTCTCCCTGACTTTTGCAGCTGCCAATGAAGCCCGCACGGAATATTACGCCATTATCAAATATGTATTTCCAAACACACCGGCATCGGCTGCCGGGTTGCAACGGAAAGATATTATTGGAAAAATAAACGGAAATGCAATTACACAGGAGAACTACACCCTGCTTTACGGTACCGATGCCGCCTCGTTTACGATGTATAAACTTTCGGGTAGCTCGGTGGTTCAGGACCGGATTGTAACTGTCACCCCGAAAACAATTCAGACCAATCCGGTGCTCTACAATCGCATTTATGAAGCAGGAGGAAAGAAAATTGGTTATCTTTTTTACACTGATTTTATCTCCAATTACAACGATAGTCTCTACTCCGTTTTCAGTAGTTTCCGTCAGGCCGGTGTTACCGACCTGGTACTCGATCTGAGATATAATCATGGAGGTGCACTTACAGCAGCATCTTATCTGTGTTCGATGATAGCTCCGGCTGCCGTGGTGCAGAATAAATCACCACTGGTAATTATGTCGTACAATGATTTTCTGAATAGTGCTTTCGATAAGGAAAAAGTGAGCCGTACTAACAGCCTGGGCGTTTACGGTGATAAAGAGAAAGATCCACTGGGGGCAAATCTGAATTTGAATAAAGTTTATATAATTGCTACCGGTGATTCTTATTCAGCTTCGGAATTGACCACCTTTTGCCTGAAGCCATATATAGAAGTGGTTCATATCGGAGAAAACACCGGTGGAAAATATACCGCTTCATGGACCTTGCATCCTTATGACAGCGATATTGGTGTCTACATTTATAGTCCAACATCGCTAACCACTGCCGAAAAAGCAAAACTGGGCAACTGGGCCATGCAGCCTATCGTGGCAAAATATACCAATAAAAGCGGTGCCGATTTTTCAAATCCGGGTTATCTGATGCCCGATTATCCATTGAAGGAAGGATTTGGCTATATAAGGAACTGGACTGACATTGGTGATCCGGCCGATGTGTATCTGGGCGAGGCACTCTATCTGATTACCGGCGATATTAACTACAAACCGGTGCCTCCCCCAAGTCTCAGCCGGGTGAAAGCATTACCACAAGCAGGCGTAACGCTTCACAATCCGCGCGATGTACGACGCGAAGCGGTTATCATTGATAATTTGAAGCAAAAATCGCTGCCACCAATGCAGAATATAATGAGGTAACTTGTCTGTAAAAGAATTCAACGGGAGGATATGTGAAAACATCACCTCCCGTTTTTTATTCAGTCAATCGGAGGGGTAGTTTGCGGATTTTATCCTTATCCAGTGCTTCGTATTTCAGATACTGTTCGCGGGTAAGGATTTTTTGTAAGTTGAGGTCTCTCAGTCTATCCAGTTTTTCCGTCCGTTTTTGGAGCCGACAGCGGCATCCCGTTTCTGCTTTCTGCAAGTCGAGCAGGTATTGGTATTCCATCGCTTCGAGCTCTGCAGCCTGAGCGTCGTCAAAAAGGATGAGTTTTTGCCTTTCTGCCACTTTCTGGTGTGCATAGCGGCTGAAAATTTCGCTGATAACCGAGGTCTGCTGCGAATAAGCTGAATAACTGCCAAGCAACAGTGCGGTTGCTAAAAGGATTATTTTCTTCATGTTTGTATATGTAATTTAGTCCTTAGTAATATAATTTCTTCAAAATCCCTGCCAAAGGGGTTTTGCCTGTTAGTGATAAGATTGTGAATTGAGAACTAATTTTGATTAATTGGACAAATCTACGATTGAAAAACAGATTTGGCAAATATTCATCTTCAATTTTGTTTTTTCTCTATCGTTTACATAAAAAAAGGCCCCGGTGAAACATCACCGGAGCCTTTTCAACAACAACCACACATAAGTTAATGATGAAATGTAAACAAACAGTTTTAAATTTACTAATCAAAGTTTTATATGTTGATTTCTTTTTTGGTGTCAACATCACTTTGTTTTCATCCCAAAAGTAAGTCAATAAATGTTGCCATCCAAAATATTGTTCTTTGGATTGACCAATTCAAAGCCGCATTAAGCAGTAAATCAAGGTTATAATATTTTTTATCCCCTTGCGGGATTTTCGATATTTTCGCGGAATTGGGCGGGATTCATGCCGGTTTGTTTGCGAAAAGCTTCAATAAAAACGGAGTTTGAATTAAATCCGGCCTGATTGCCGATCACGGCAAGGTTATATTTGTTGCTGTGGTTGGTGGGGTCGGAGAGTATGGAAATGACTTCGTCCACCCGGTATTTGTTGATGAGGTCATTGAAGCGCAGGCTTTGTTCGCTGATGGCACGCGAAAGATATTCGCGATTGGTATTCAGTTCTTTAGCTATCGAATCGAGTGTGAGTTCTTTTCTGCTGAAATTTTTATCAGTTTCCAGCCATTGTATCAACTGTTCGTAGATTTGCTGATACTTATTATCGACTTCAGTTGTTTTTCGTCCGTTTTTTTGTTTGGTTTTAGCTTGCTGTGTTTGTCGAAGTTTGCGCTCTTCTTCCACCAACCGGATGTTTTTTTGTACCAGCGTGCTCAGTACTTTATTTTTTTCGCGTTGCTGCCGGTAGATGATAAGCACAAAGGCAGCAAGAACAATTAATCCTAAAATTACTAACAGGTTGATTTGATCGTTTCTTTGTTTAGTAGTTTTAAAATTCTCAAGATTGTATGCCGATTTTGTGAGTTCGTTTTTCGTATCGTAAAAGGTTTTCGTGTCATTAGTCAATGAATAAAAAGTACTGTCCAGATACATTTTGGCAGTATCGAGGGAGGTATATGCTGACTTTATATTATTTATAGCTTTATAGGTTTTGGCCAGCTTGGCATAGGTTTGATGGCGTAATTCCAGGTAGCCGTAAACGGGTAATGACCGTCGTGCGGCCAATAACTGTTGATGTGCCTGTAAGGTGTCTTTTTTTTGCAGATAAATGTCCGAAAGTTTTATGTGTGCATAAACTCGACGTATATTGAAAGTGCTGTAGTTGGCCGGAATTTCCAGTGTATGATTCAGATAATGAATCGCTGTATCGTAATTTTCCAATGTCATTTCTATTTCCGCCAGATTGTTGTAAGCTAATGCACGCATCGAATTATCCATAATTTCATTACTTTTAGATACACTTTTGTTGGCGTAATATCGTGCAGCTTTCAGTTGCTTTGTTACAAGGCAGTAGTCCATGAAATTAATATAAATATAAAAAAGTTCTGCCTTGTCATTATACTTAATGAATATGTTTTCGGCAGACCTGAATGACTGAAGTGCCTTGGCATAGTTACGGTTGTTTAGGTGGTATCTGCCCAGTATTTTCAGGTTAATGCCCGTGCTTTTAATTAATCCTGATTCTTCAAAATGTTGCGATGATGCTGTTAACCACTCAATTCCTTTGGTCTGATCGCTAAGTAAAAAAGATATTCGTGCCAGAATTCTTTCGTTCAATGCAAGGGCTCTGGTATCCTTATAATTTGATGTGGTGGTGGCAGCCAGTGCTTTATGGGAATCCAACAACTCATTCTGTCTGAAAAGAATGAGCCCCCTTATGCTGTTGTGCCAAAACATAAACCGGGGGTTTTTGGGGAGAGGTTTTATGCTTTTTAACAATGTAAAAGCACTGTCCACTTTTTCAGTTTCGCAGAGAGCGGCAGCTCTGAAAAGCTGTGCCATCCCATTAACTTCTTCGCTTGATTCATCAGGATTAAGTTTATTCAGCTCGTCAGTTACCTTCTCATTTTCATTTTCGTTGTAAAAATAGGTAATGGCTTTGGCCAACGGTTCAGGATAAGGAACGTTGGATGTTTTACTGCATCCGAAGGATAAAAGTAAAATAAAACAGATAAAAAATATATGTGGATAGTGTTTCATCAGAAAATTATCACTTTTTCCTGTAAAAATCAACAATTTAACCTTGTGTAATAAATTGAAAATCAAATAAATAGATATTACTAAATTTTTATATTTATTTCGCTGTAAATGTATAAAAAAATTATTAATTTACAAAAAAATGGTGTTTTTAAAATAATAATTATTTGTTGAGTGGATTTATTATTTGTCAATTATTCCACATCACCCTGTTCATCGTATTTGCAGAACTTCTACAATCTCTGTATGTGAGTATTTTACACTTTTTTAATGTAGATAGGGAAATAAAATGTACCGGTTTTATGTTTAAAACGATATATTTGGCAGAAGAAATTGAATTATAATCAATATAAGCTCCACGAAAAGGAACCTACTGAACAGAATGATATTACCCGTAACAGATATTAAAATACTGATAGCCTATTTTTCACGCAGGGGAAAAAACTACATGGATGGAAAAGTGGTCACGCTGGAGGTGGGAAATACAGAAGTACTGGCTCATAAGATTCAGCAGCTCATGGGTGGCGACTTGTTTGAGATACGGACCCTACAGGAATATCCGGAGGAATATATTGACACTACGCGGGTAGCCAGAAATGAACTTCGTACCAATGCCCGCCCGGAGTTGGCTGAATATGTGAAAAATATGGAGGATTACGATGTTGTTTACCTCGGCTACCCCAACTGGTGGGGAACTTTTCCTATGGCAGTATGCACTTTTCTGGAGTCAGCCGATTTCTCAGGCAAAACGATTATTCCCTTCTGCACCCACGAAGGGAGCGGAATAGGCTACAGCGAGCAGGATTTGCAGAAACTTTGTCCGGGTGCAAAACTTATTACCGGCATTGCCATACGGGGTGGAAGAGTTGCCTCAGCCGACAGGCAACTGGAGGAATGGCTTCAGAAAATGACATTGTAATCTGATTAGCGAAATCTTAGAAGGGAAAAAAAGAAAAAATCAATAATATGACCGGTACATTCAGCACATAATGCCGAAATTGGTACCGGTCACTTTTTTTTATTTTCGGACTGAATAAATTCTTATCTCCTCTGTTTTTTTATCAGTTTATATGTCCCGTTTTCACTTTCAGTGACAATATTCAGGAAATAGTTGTAAATCAATTAATTTTTTAATCACCTTGTTTCCGCTTTATAACACCATTTGCATTTTTTCAAAAATAATCAGACAATATCCTCTTTCTATTTCCGTAATTCATTTATCTTTGTCGAAAAAAAATAATTATGCATAAAATATTAGTTATAAATCCCGGTTCAACCTCCACTAAATTTGCTGTATATGAAGACGATCTTCAGACGGCCATTTACACCGTACGTCACAGTACCGAAGAAGTAATTCAGTACCAGCATATTCTCGATCAGTTTGATTTCCGCTATGAGCTGATAATGAAAACGTTGGACGAAAACGGCGTGGATTTGTCGGAATTCTCAATCATTATGGGGCGTGGCGGCATGGTTCCACCGGTAGAGTCGGGTGTGTACGAAGTGAATGAAGAAATGCTCGAAACTCTTCGAAAACATGAAAGGGGCGAACATGCCAGTAATCTGGGTGCATTTTTGGCCGATAAAATTGCCCGGGGAATACCAGGTTGTAAAGCCTATATTGCCGATCCCGTGGCTGTTGACGAACTGGAAGAGGTAGCCCGCATAAGCGGAATGCCCGAGCTTCCGCGCCGTACCATATTTCATGCTCTTAACCACAAAGCTACCGCCCGACTGCATGCATCAAAAGTGGGAAAGAACTATGAGGACATGAATTTGGTGGTAGCACATCTGGGAGGTGGAGTAACCATTGGTGCACACCGAAAGGGACGGGTTATCGAAGTCAATCAGGGTCTCGACGGTTGGGGAGCTATTTCGCCCGAACGGGCAGGTACTGTCGATGCCGGGCTGCTGGTAAGGATGTGTTTCTCGGGAAAATATACGCAGCATGAACTGATGCGCAAATTAGCCGGACAGGGCGGACTGATAGCCCACTGCGGGTCGAACAACGTTCAGGAACTTGTGAAAAAAGCCGAAGCAGGCGACAGTCACGTGGCATTGGTTTTACAGGCATTTGCTTATTCGGTGGGCAAGGAAATTGGAGCAATGCTGGCAGTTTTGAAGGGCGAAGTGGATGGGGTAATCCTCACCGGGGGCGTAGCCTACAACGATTTTATTGTGGATTATGTGAAGGCGATGATTGATCCATTGGCAACTGTGTATGTGTATCCCGGCGAAGACGAAATGGCTGCACTGGCTTCCAATGCACTCCGCGTGTTGCAGGGTGAAATACCAAAAATATTTAAGGTAAAAGAAGGATACGTCGATTATAGCTTTTAGTGAAAAATAAGAACAGAATGAACAAAAAAAACCTGAAAGAAAAATATTTTCTGTCAGGTTTTTTTGTTGTTAATAACCCAATAACCAATAACTTAATAACTAAATAACCCAATAACTCTGTTATTGGGTTATTTAAGCCCCTTTAGGGGTTTGGGGTCTTATCTTCTCTTCCCAAATCACCCACAA
>CALMZF010000191.1 GCA_937870645.1 uncultured Paludibacter sp.
GTATCGCCATCCTTGGGTTCGATGGACTTATCGATAATAAGAATATCACCGTTGGAAATTCCGGCGTCGAGCATGGATACGCCCCGTACCCGTCCGTAAAAAGTGGTTGAAGGATTGGCAATCAGTTCCTTATTCAGGTCAATTTTCAGGTCAATATAATCCTGTGCCGGACTGGGAAATCCGGCAGAAATACCACCATCAATCATCGGCAATTCCAGTTCGGCATCAACAGAAGCTGCATACAGCTGCAATTCCGAAGCAGGTTTTTCTCCTTTTCTTTTTATCATCGTACGTATTTTTGATATGCAAAGTAAGCAATTTTTCACGAGAAGACCGGGGTGGAAAACAGTCTTTAACTATTCCGAAAAATGAATGCCGACGGGATACGAAAGCAGGAAAAATTTATGGATAATGTTCTGTATCTTTGCAAAAGTAATTATCTTTGTTACTTTAAAAGATGACACCGGGTATGAAAAAAATCGTATTTGCCACCAACAATAAGCATAAATTACAGGAAGTAAAAGCCATATTGGCAGGAAAAGCAGATGTACTGGGTCTGGCTGACATCGGATGCAACGACGATATACCCGAAACCGGTAACACCCTGGAGGAAAATGCCTTGCTAAAAGCCCGATATGTGTATGAAAAATTCAATACGGGATGTTTTGCAGATGATACGGGCCTGGAAATAGAAGCGCTGGACGGAAGACCGGGAGTTTATTCGGCCCGCTATGCCGGTGAGCCTACGAATTCGGTAAATAATATGGAAAAAGTACTGCATGAAATGGAGGGAATATCCAACCGCACGGCCCAATTCCGAACGGTAATTGCTTTTATCGAAAAGGGTGAGATATCTCTGTTCGAGGGAATTGTAAAAGGGAAAATTGCCGAAAAACCGGAAGGGAACGGAGGTTTCGGTTATGATCCTGTATTTATCCCGGAAGGCTATGAACATAGTTTTGCGACATTGTCTCCGGAAATGAAAAATTCGATTAGTCACCGTGCCAGAGCTGTTGCGAAATTATCGGCGTATCTGAGTGATGTAGCACAGAAGCCTAACAAATAACTGTTTTACAATAAATCAGTTAAAAAGTAGTTTTTTTCTTTAGCATAAAAACACACACTACAATGAATAAAAAGATATTAGTTCTCCTGTGCGTCGTCCTGATTGGCTTCAATTTGCAGGCACAGGTGGCAATGGGCAAATGGCGGACACATTTTGCCTACAATACAGTAAGCCAGATAGCCCAATCGCAAAACAAGATATACGCCGTAAGTGAAGGGGTGCTATTCTCTGTCGATAAACGCGATGGCGGCATGGAGTTTTACAGCAAACTGACCGGACTGAACGGCACGTCCATCTCCCGTATAGAATTTGATCAAACCAACAAGATCCTGCTGATCATTTATCAGGATGGCAATATCGATTTCATGTCTGAAAACGGTGTGAAAAATCTTCCCGATTTCTACAACAAGCAAATGAGTGCCAATAAGGGTGTAAATCATATTTTATTTATGAACAATATGGCACTCCTCTCCTGCAATTTCGGCATCATCACACTCAATATGCTGAAAATGGAGATCAAAGACACCTATTACATTGGTGCCAATGCTTCGGAAGTAAAAGTGCTCAACACGGCATTACACGGTGGTAACATTTATGCCACCTCCCCTACCGATATTTATTATGCACCGGCTGCCGAACCAAATCTGATCAATTATGAATACTGGAAGAAAATGGGAGGACTTCCGGGCTCGGGCGAATATCAGGCACTGGCATCCTTCGGCGAGTGGCTCATCCTGCTTC
>CALMZF010000192.1 GCA_937870645.1 uncultured Paludibacter sp.
GTTTCCTGAATTTTTTCTAACATAATCTTGAATTTTTTGGATGAATATATCTTGTTCGTTGTTTAATATTTTCACTTCAAGTGGCAATGCGTATAGGCTTTTCTTAATTTTTTCAGTAAGGTCCGGATTTGATTTTAATCGCGCTGCATCTTTTTCGGTGGTTAATATGAGTTTATCTCCCTGTATATCAATAAAATCCTTTTCGATTTCCGAAATATCTTTTTTGTCAAAATCATGATGGTCCGGATAAAACCGGGTTTTCACCTTTTGTGTCTTCTTTTTCAGCCAGTCCAGTATCGGTTGTGGTTTCACTATTCCGGTCACCAGGAGCACAGCCGTTTCAGAAGTGATTTCTGCCACCGGTTTACGGATCACTTCTGGGAAAACCGGATAAATCTGTCCGTATTCAAAAGTTGAAAAAAACAACTGCTGATGTGATTTCAAAGCTAATTTTGCAGCAATGGATTTACATTCATCAGGTTGAATTTCTTCCGGACATTTCGTAACCACAACCATATCAGTACGTTTGCTGTTCGTCTTAAATTCTCTCAACGTACCGTAAGGAAGCATATAATCATCTGTGTACAGATTTGCATAATCAGTCAGCAGTATGGATAATCCCGGCTTCACATACCGGTGTTGAAAACCGTCATCAAGTATAATCACCTGAACATCAGGATGAATTTTCAGCAGATTTTGGATGCCACGAACCCGCTTTTCGTCCACAGCTACAGTCACCTGCGGGAATTTACCGAAAATCTGAAACGGTTCATCGCCAATACTTTGCGCAGTGCTATTTGTATCTGCAAGTACAAAGTTGGTAGTTTTTCGCCTGTAGCCGCGGCTCAGAACCGCCGTTCTGAATTTTTCGCTCAACTGTCGGATAAGAAATTCTGTATGCGGAGTTTTCCCCGTGCCACCCACTGCCAGATTTCCGATTGAGATAACAGGCATATCAAACGAATGCTGTTTCAAAATTCCCCAATCAAAGAAGCAGTTGCGGATTGTGGTCAAGCTGCCATAAATCAGAGAAAGAATATAAAAAATAATATTTTTGCCGGGCTTTAACAATGATTTCTTTTTATACAAAGATATGAAATGTTTTGTAAAAAGGGGAATGAATAGGGTTCAATTTGAAATTCGGAGTTCAGTATAAAAAAAGCGTTTCCGTAAACCGAAAACGCTTTGGGTTATTTTACTTATCAACAAATTAATTTGTGGTGATTTCAAATGGCAGAACCGCCTGTATGCCGTTGAATTTTTCCAATCGTTTGATTTGTTTCAACACTTCGTATTTCTCACCTAACTGGCCTTCCATGATGCGGGTTTCGATTGTAGAATTAAAGTCTTTCATTATTCGGGTCATAAAACTTTCCTTTTCAGGATACTCTCTGATCATATAATTGGAGATTTTTGCTTTTTTTGCTGCCATTGCAATAGCATCGTTCAATCCACCGATTTTATCCACCAAACCAATCTTTTTTGCATCTTCGCCGGTCCAAACACGTCCTTCGGCTATGGCTTTTATTTGATCCGGAGTTTTCTTACGACCGTCGGCACAGCGTTTTACAAATATTTCATAACCCCGGTTTACGTAATTTTGCATGATATTCCGCTCGTCGGGGGTGAATGCTCTGTTGAAGTCAATAGCGTCGCTCAATTTATTGGTTTTCACACCGTCGTAAGTCAATCCTAATTTATCGTTCAGTCCTTTGATATTCGGAATTACACCGAAAATACCGATAGAACCGGTTAAGGTATTGGGTTGAGCCACAATGCTGTCGGCCATGCACGAAATGTAATATCCTCCGGATGCGGCATAGTCGCCCATCGATACAATGACCGGTTTTTTAGCTTTTAGTTCGCTCAGCGCATGCCAGATTTGTTCAGATCCATAAGCACTTCCTCCGCCCGAATTAACCCGGAATACCACAGCTTTCACCGATTTTTCATCTCCAACTTTCCGGATGGTTTCAACCAGGTCTTTCGATATGATGCCTTCTGTGTCGCCCATATCAATGCCTCCAACGGCGTAAATGACTGCAATTTTCTCTTTCTCCATTTTTACTGATGCTGGTACGCGGGCTAAATCTGATTGGTTGATGGTCTCCAACTTGTCATCTTTATCTACTTTCATCATTTTTTTCAATACATTTTCCATACCATCGATATAGGTCAGCGAATCGACCATGCGGTATTGGAGAAGTTTTTCTGCAGGCGCGAATGTCATCATTTCGTCAGCATACCGATTCAATGTATCTTTATGTATTTTTCGCCCATCTGATATTTCGGTCAGCAGATTATTCCAGATAGAACCAATGAAGGCTGTGACCTGTTCTTTGTTGGCGTCACTCATTTTGGTATTCACATACGGTTCTACGGCCGATTTGAAAGTGCCCACTTTTACCACCTGTGCTTCAACTCCAAGTTTGTCCAGCGTGTTTTTCAGAAACATGGTGTTGGCTGCAATTCCCTGAAATTCAATCATTCCCTGCGGATTGAGGTAGATTTTATCAGCGGCAGAGCATAAATAGTACATCTTTTGAGTATAGGTATCGGCATACGCCACCAGAAATTTTCCCGATTTCTTAAAATCGAGGAGCGCATCCCTGATTTCCTTCACAGAGGCATATCCGCCCATCAGTGTACCGCCTTTCAGATAGATACCTTTTATGTTTTTATCGGTTTTAGCTTTTTTTATGTTTGCCAGCACCTCGTCCAGACCAAGGTTTTTCACCTCATTCCGGCCAATGGCATCCGAGAATATTCCGGAGAATGGGTCATCCTGAGAGCGTTCGATCAGCTGTCCCTCCAGATCAAGCTGGTACACCGAGTTGGGGTCGACCTTTACGGTTTTTTCGCTGGTGCTTGCAATAGCCCCGATAAAGCCAAATAATAACAGAAAACCAAGCAGGGAAGTGATAAATATCCCCACAATTGTAGCCAGGGTAAATTTCAGAAATTGTTTCATAAGTTTTGATTTTTCAAATGATTATGAATGCAAAGGAACAAAATAAATTGAACACAAAAATCATTTATTTAAATAAAAATGTGAAAAACTGTAATTTGTTTTCAGGCGTGAGCGAGTAATGCGTTCTTCAGGTTTTGTTTGTCGAGACCACCGGGATGTTTCCAAACAACAGTACCGTTTTTAAAAATCATAAGGGTAGGTACAGCCTGTATCTGGTATCGGGCTGCAAGAGCCGGATTTTTATCCACATCAATTTTCAAAACACGAGCTTTGCCCTGCACTTCCTTGCCTATTTGTTCTACAATAGGAGCCATTGTTTTACACGGACCGCACCAGGTGGCATAGAAGTCAATCAGCACCGGTTTATCGGCATTTATTATTTCGTTGAAGGTTTCCATAAATTACTACTATGAATTATTGATAAGATTGAATGAGTTTAAAAAATAAAAAGGAAGGCGAATTCACTCGCCTTCCTGAAAGTTGGTTTTTTACTTAATTTCTATCATGCGTGCCGGTTTCGGTTTAGCTTCCTCTTTTTTGGGGATTGTAACCAGCAATATTCCTTTATCATACGCTGCGCTCACATTATCGCCATTGGCAGTGGCAGGCAGTGTAAATGATCGGGTGAAAGCCTGATAGCTGAATTCGCGTTTGGTGTAGTGTTCCTTTTCATTTTTGGTCTCATTTTCTTCCTGTTTTTCCGAAGAAATGGTCATCAGGTCGTTGTGAACCTCAATTTTGAAATCTTTTTTGTCCATTCCGGGTGCTGCTACTTCTACCATAAAGGCATCATCATTTTCCTTGATGTTGACCGATGGCAATGTGGTGTTGGTTTGTGAAAAATTTCTGTTCGACCAGTCCAGTAAATCATTATCGAAAAAGCGGTCAAACCACGGTGTTTGTGAAAATCTTACGAGTGACATAATTTAATCCTCCATATTTTTAAGTTAAACATTAATTGTTTTGTTGTTTGAACCTGAAAATACAAACTTAATGCCAATAGGAAATGTGTGCCATAATGGCAGGTTTATAGGGTGAGGGGAGATTTCAATGTTGTATGAATACCCGGATGATTTGCGAAATGTGTAATAGCTAAACATCAAAATGACAATGATATAATCCTTAAAATAGCATAAGAAAAAGGAAAAAATAAGGGAGTGACAAAATGGCAGTTTTATTCGAACTTTAAATGTGCTTAAACAGTAGAAAAAAGATGATAATGAGAAATTAATCAACATCACAGCGGCATTTCTTAGTTTGGAAATAAATGCGGGTAAAATAATACGAGAATGTAAACATGGCTCCATAACCAACATCGTTGCTTTTCGACCAGCTGGTAGTAAACCCTTCCACATAATCCGAAAAATAATACTCATAACTCAGATCCAGACCAACGGCAAAATTTCTGGAGAGACGGTATTGATACCCGATACCTGTAAGCAATAATGGTGTGGTAACGGGCGTTGTATTTACAAAGTGGTCTTTATCCGGATCTCCAACTACTGTGGAAGTTGCATAAGCAACACCTCCACCCCCGAACACGTATACATTGTGGCGGGCCTCCCAGTCTGTTACATTACCAAGAATGTGATATTCAAGCCGGGCGCCTCCTCTGTAAATTTGATTAGAAAATTTATATTTACCTCCTCCTCCTCTGGTGTCGTTTTTTGTTCCCTTATCATCGTCTGCGTACGTGGTAAATTCTCCGAATAATTTTATCCCAAAATTGGCAGGCAACAGATATCTGAAACCGAAATTAACTGTTGGTGATAAATCACCTGGTTGTTTTTCCCATAGTTTCCCTCCGATATCAAACGAAGGGAGAGAAAAACCACTTGTAATGATAAGTGATTTGTCTCCTATCGAAAATTTATAGTCAGATTCACCACTCTGCCCAAAAGCAGATGATATCCAGATTGTTAGAAGGATGTAAAGTATTATTTTTCGCATCAGATAAATTTGTCATCAAAATTATTATTCAAGGATATTACCGGCTAACAAACTTATTAAAAAAAATCGGATATGACCCAACAATTATATGATTAATTTGGCTGCTGAAAAGCCAATTTTTAAATCTTTATTTCGGGTTTACCCTGATTTTTTTTAACGAACAGATTCTTGCATCTAATTTATCTTCTTTGTCTCCGATCCCATCTGTTATTGAATTCACTCATTCTTCTACTGAACGGGAAATAGTAAGCTGCCGTCAGTTTCAGGTCAAAAGCCTCATCCCTGTGTTTGTTGGCTCGAATTACGGGATTATAGCCGTCCACCCTGTCTGAATGAAAATAGTTTTGTTTGGCTTCCACTCCGAAACTAAACTGATTGGAGAAGCGGTACTGATATCCAATACCCAAAAAATGGGTTAAAGGATTTTTTGTCTCTTCCGGACCATTAGCATTGTTTTCGGGATTAATTAGTGTGGCATCCACTTTTGTTGTTTTCAGTCCGGCTAACAGATATACCGAATGTGGTATCGGGTCTTTGGCCAGAGGATTGCCAAAGAGTACAACCTCCAACTGGCCGCCCAAACCCGTAACCTTTGACTGAAATTCAAGTTTTCTGACAGCTCCGTAGGTATTGTATTCCACTTTATCCTTTCCCCGGTAACCGGAGTAGTCGCCAAAAACTCTCAAAGCGAAGTTGTATTTGAATGTATAGCGGGCTCCGAGTGAAAGTCCGTAGCCCATGTCGTTTTGAAACAGGCTTTTGAAATTATCACCTCCTATGTCGCCCGACAGTTTATTGGGTCCGACACCGCCAAACAGCGAAAATTCGCCTAACGGCATTTGGGTAAGCAATCCTTTTCCCTGTGGGAAAACGGATGTGATAAACAACAGAAAAATTGAAACAATTATTAGCTTTTTCATAAGCGGTTAAAGTGTAGGGGTTCAAATCATAGTTCTGTTTAACTCATATTGAAGTATTTAATTTTTTTCATTTAATACGGATGCATTTCGTATTCAAATTCATACATTTTCAGGTTATTCAAATTAAGCTGTCATTAATATCGGAAGCTGCTCCCACCCACAAATTCGCGCAGGAGCGAAGTGGGAGGAATTTCACGATCGGGAATGGCAGTGAAATAACGCAGGAATTTCATCAGGCGGTGTGTTTCGGTGTATTCATCACAATATTTGGGTACCTGTTCCAGTATCGGTTCCACGTGTCTTTTCAGCACTGCCAGTTCAAATATCAGGGCGGAATTAAACATTACATCGGCATTTTCCTGATAGGGAAAAATCCATTTTTCTTCGCCACGTCGCACACTCGGCCAGCGCGATATGGTATCGCGTGCTGAGTAGCCGCGGTAACGATAATCACGTATAATGCGCCGTAGTAGCCGCGTGTCGGCAGTGGGTATCCAGTTGTGCTCATCGATGGAAATGGTAGTAAGGGCTGATACATAGATTTTGAAAATGGCATCCTGTGGAATGGATTGAATAAGTTCCGGATTGAGTGCATGTATTCCTTCCATGATCAGGATGGTGTCTTCCTCCAGTCTCAATTTTTCCCCTTTGAAATGCCGTTTTCCATCCTCAAAACTATAGGATGGGAGAGCGATTTCTTCACCATTCATAAGTTGACTGAGTTGTTGATTGAAAAATGGAAGGTCGAGTGCATGAAGTGCTTCAAAATCCCAGTCGCCGTTTTCGTCACGCGGGGTGTGTTCGCGATCCACAAAGTAATTGTCGAGTGAAATTGTTTTTGGCTTTAATCCGCTCACCATCAGCTGGATGGAAAGTCGCTTGCTGAAGGTGGTTTTACCCGACGAAGAGGGTCCGGATATCATCACTACCTTTACTGTTGGTCGTGCCTGTATCATATCGGCAACCGATGCCACTTTTTTCTCATGAAGAGCTTCGGCTATTTTTATCAGGTTGAATGCCTGATTGTTCTGGCAGGCACGGTTGAATTCGCCCACCGATTTCAGATCCATGATGCGGTTCCAGCCCAGGTATTCCTTGAAAATTTCGAACATTTTAGGCTGTAGAACCATATCCTCCAACTGGTCGGGATTATCCCGATCGGGAACCTGCAACAGCATGCTGTCGTAGAAAGGTATCAGATCAAAGATATTCAGATATCCGGTTGAGGGAAGCAGGATGCTGGTGTAGTAATCGATGAAGTTTCCAATTCGGAAATAGCGAAGATACGGGTCGCCCAGACTTTCGAAAAGTGTGTCTTTGGATGTGTTATTCGTGCCGTTTCTGAACAGTTTTTTCACATGTTCCGCTTGTTGTTCCTCGCAGATAATGGGTTCATTCCGGCTGATAATTTCCCTCATTTTTGCCTTTATCCGGTTCACAATGTCGGTTGTAAGTGGCTCATTGAGGTGTTCTATCCGGCAGTAATATCCTTTGGAAATGGGATGCTCTATGCGGATTTCGGTATGCGGATACAATTCCGATACCGCTTTCGAAAGTACCATGCTCAGACTTCGTACATACACACGCATACCCGATGATGTGCTGGTATCAATAAACTCAATATCTTTTGGCTTGTAAATCAGAAAATTAAGATCCTCTACCTTGTAATTGACACGGGCGGCAACTACCAGATATTTCAGATTGATGGAAAGTGAATTATATATCTCGAGCAGGGAAGTCCCTAATGGAAAATCATGATAATTTTGAGTGTTTTTACAATAAATTGTTACAGTTTTATCCATAAAATAAATGTTTCAGGCAAGATTAATATAAAAGCATTCACTTCCGTTTTCAGTTAGAAACAGATATTAAGACCACCACAAATATAGTTGATATTTTCGAATATCAATTATCGTGTTCAAAATAAATTTATTCCTGCTTTTTCAGTCTTTTTTGGATTTTGTTGATGGCATTTTCTATCGATTTGTCGGGTTCTATGATGTTGTATTCTCCCCAGAATTCCGGTTCCGAAAATCCGGTAATGGCATCCTGGATTACCACATTGGGGTTAATGCGGTCTTTCATTTTGAATTCCTTTTTATTTACATCGTCAAACCAATCGGTAGCGGCCATCTCAATGGTGGAATTGTAATAGGTGTTGAATATTTTTTTCTTCCAGTTGATTTTCATGTTCAGATCCACCCGGCTGTATGCGTAGTACCATTTGTTGTCTCTCAACCGGTATTCGATTTGATAATGGGCCTTTGTCGTGTTTACAATGGCATTGTATGGCTTTTTACGGATAAAAAGTTTGGTAGCTTCTTCGTTGTCGGTTAGGTTCATGTCAAAATCGGCACGTGCCAGCGCAAACGATTGAGCGTCAATGTACAATTTCCCATAAAACAAAGGTTCCATCACATTTTTCAGTTGTTCGAATTCAATCACGTAGATCAGTCGGTCATCAATCCGGTCTGTTTGCAGAAATTTGAAACTGTAATTAGCGAAAATGGAATTGGTAAAAATGAATTCGGGATACTTCATTACATCCAGATAAAGGCAGTTGAATGGTCCACCCATCAGTTTGTATACCAGTGTGTCGAGTTTGCTGTAGTCGGTGCTTTTTCTCGATTTGTACAGTGCAGCCATATCGTTCATATTGTTGCTGTACGACTGCTTGTACACTTCCACCAAAGCTTCCGATAGTGAAACATTTGTATTTCGCTTTCTGATTGTTTCGCGATAGAAAGCGTTCATTATCACATTTTTATTGCTGTAGTTGGCGTATCGGTTGTCCAGCATTTTCTGTACTACCGCCTCAGGATCTTTCGAAATTACTTTCAGTTCCGGCAGATAAATGGGCAATGATTTTAGCTCAATTTTATTCCCTTCGGGCAGCATGGAAGTGAGCGAAATTCTCTGAGAGCCATAGCCCATAAATGTGACCACGAGCATTCTGTCGGTATCCGTTTTGGGTACTTTGAGCAGAAACTCACCATCGGCATTGGTTACGGTCGAGGTATTGGTACTTTCTACCGTCAGCGATGCGTAAGGCAGTTTTTCACGCGTATTGATATCGGTTACAACCCCTTTGTAAGAATTGAAAAGCGAATCGGGCTTTTGCAAATAATTTTTTACACCTGCCACCGAAGGCTGGATCACTACAAGAATACTCAGAGCAACGAAAACGTGAAAAGAGTATTTCTTAACGTAGATAAAATTGAATTTATTCATGATAATAATGTGTTTTTTCTGTTACTAAAACAACCACTGTCATTTAATGTTGTATGTCGATAAAAAATATTACTCCCAAAGTTTGTGCAGAATATCCAACGAAGCAACCGGAAAAAAATCTGGCAGATGCAGCTGATAATATTCTATCAGTTTGTCTAATAATTCAGACCGCTCGTTCCGGCTGAGTTTCATTGTATTCAGATTCTGGTAATCCAGCGTCGTCAGTTTTTTCAGAGCATTGGTTATATCCGGTTTCAGAAAATGAATATGAGATGGCGGCTGATGAATAAATATACCATTCATTAAGTCGAAATACTCAGCTTGATCCGGATTGTCCATGTTGGGCACAAAGCCCAGATAGTGCGATAACTGTGTCATGAATACCAAATGAAAATTTCCCAGTCCTTCCCTGCAGGCATCCAGTTCGCGGATCGAATTTTCAATAAAAATGTACAATTCTTCATCGTTTTCAGAATGCTTCAGCGTTTTATGCAGAATTTCAGCAATAAATAATGCCAGCGCAATTTTAACCTGGTCGAATGGAATTTCGTAAAACGGTATGGCCACACGCATTTCCCGAAGGGTATGAATAGTCCGCTTCGGGCTGTGAACAGCTTCAATCTCCACCACCGACAGAGGCTGAAGGAGTGCCTGGCGGCAGGCAGATTTCTTCTTACTGGCTCCCCGCACAAAATATGACATTCGCCCGAATTTTCGGGTGTAAATGCTTACAATATTCGATGTATCGGTATATCGGATCTGATGCAGGATGATACCCGTGGTTTTAACTTGCATTTTACAAAAATAAGAATAATTCTGCTGAAATATTCTTAACGCTGCGTTTTTGTTTGGTTTATATGAGCTTTTTGGTTCAAAATAATAATAAAAATGCTTTTTTAGTTATCTTTGCACTTTGTTTTTTCAACAAAAGAAATAAAAGATGAGATTGAAATTCAGTAAGTTTGAGCTCCGATCCTAAGTTTTGAAAATCGTAAATTGTAATAAATAATATGGAACTTGCAAGCAAATATAATCCTTCGGAAGTGGAGGATAAATGGTATCAGTATTGGTTGGACAACAATTTTTTCCACTCCGAACCCGATGAACGTGAACCTTATACCATCGTAATTCCACCGCCCAATGTAACCGGTGTGCTGCACATGGGACACATGCTGAACAATACCATACAGGACGTACTCGTTCGCCGCGCACGCATGCTGGGCAAAAATGCCTGCTGGGTGCCGGGTACCGATCACGCGTCAATAGCCACGGAAGCAAAAGTTGTAAACCGGCTGGCAGCACAGGGTATCAGTAAAGCAGATCTCAGCCGTGATGAATTTCTGAAACACGCCTGGGAATGGACACACGAGCATGGTGGAATCATCCTGGAACAGCTGAAAAAACTCGGTGCCTCCTGCGACTGGGAGCGCACGGCTTTCACGATGGACAAGGTGCGTTCCGAAAGTGTATTGAAAGTTTTCATAGATCTTTACAATAAAGGGCTGATTTACCGCGGGGTACGCATGGTCAACTGGGACCCCAAAGCGCTCACCGCTCTGAGCGACGAAGAGGTAATTCATAAGGAAGTGAACGGAAAATTGTATTACCTCCGATACAGGATAGATGCCCCCCAACCCCCTGAAGGGGGAGTTGGAGATCCACAATATGCTGTGGTAGCAACAACAAGACCTGAAACTATTCTTGGTGATACAGCAATGTGTATCAACCCAAATGATGAAAAAAATAAATGGTTAAAAGGAAAGCGTGTTTTGGTTCCATTAATTAACCGGTCAATACCCGTCATTGAGGACGAATATGTGGATATGGAATTCGGTACGGGTTGCCTGAAAGTGACACCATCTCACGATGTAAACGACTACGTGTTGGGAGAAAAATACAACCTACCTTCCATCGATATTTTCAATCCCGATGGCACACTCAACGAACACGGTGCCATGTATGCCGGAATGGACCGCTTTGATGTGCGCAAACAGATAGAAAAAGACCTGGAAGAGGCTGGGCTGATGGAAAAAATCGAAGCATACACTAATAAAGTGGGCTACTCGGAGCGTACCGATGTGCCTATCGAACCCAAACTGTCGATGCAATGGTTTCTCAAGATGAGCGAACTGGCAAAACCTGCGTTGGATAACGTGGAAAATGACACTATTAAATTTCATCCCGAGAAATACAAAAACACCTATCGCTACTGGATGGAAAACCTGAAGGACTGGTGTATCAGCCGGCAACTGTGGTGGGGACACCGTATTCCGGTGTATTATGCGGCCCCTGTAAATTCCTTCGAAGGGGAGACTTCCCAACAAGTAATTATTGTTGCGGAGAATGAAGAAAAAGCACGGGAAATTGCAGATAATAATCCCTCACTTACCAATGGTTATACGCTCCGACAGGACGAAGATGCGCTGGATACCTGGTTCTCATCGTGGTTGTGGCCAATTTCTGTTTTTGATGGAATAAATAATCCGAATAATGCGGATATTAATTACTATTATCCCACAAGCGACCTGGTAACAGGACCCGATATCATTTTTTTCTGGGTGGCTCGTATGATTATGTCGGGCTATGAATACCGCCAGCAACCCTGTTTCAACAATGTGTATTTCACAGGAATTGTACGCGATAAACAGGGTCGGAAAATGTCAAAACAACTTGGTAACTCTCCCGATCCGATTGAACTGATGGAGAAATTCGGTGCTGATGGAGTTCGCATGGGTATGTTACTGACAGCTCCTGCCGGAAACGATTTGCTTTATGACGACAGCCTGTGTGAGCAGGGACGCAACTTCAATAATAAAATATGGAATGCATTCCGTTTGGTTAAAGGTTGGGAAGTGGCAGATGTGGAACAATCTGAGTCAGCAAAAATTGCTATTGAATGGTTTGATTCTCAACTTTCAAAAACAATGCTTGAGGTAGATGATTTATTTACAAAATATCGTCTTTCGGAAGCCTTGATGGCTGTTTACAAATTGTTCTGGGATGAATTTTCTTCCTGGTATCTCGAAATGGTAAAACCGGCCTATCAAAAACC
>CALMZF010000193.1 GCA_937870645.1 uncultured Paludibacter sp.
TTTTAATATATGAACAAATGAACATATATAAAATTCGTTTGTTTAATAAATAAAAAAATAATCAAATCGAAAATAACTAATTAATTGCTCCGCATTATTCCCCTTTAGGGGTTAGGGGTTGTTTTACATTTATGAAAGAAATAAACGCATCCGATTTTCAAAAAGAAGTACTCGAAGGAGGAAAAGTAGTTGTTGACTTCTATTCAACAGAATGTTCGCCCTGTGAGGCATTGGCACCAAAATTCGAAGCCATGGCCGAACTTTATGGCGAAAAAATTAAATTCCTGAAGATTTTCCGTCAGGGTAATCGCGAACTGGCTACAGAACTTGGTGTAAGTTCCTCGCCTACCCTTTTGTTTTTCGACAATGGCAATCAGATACTGGACACCATCAGCGGCGGCATCAAAAAGTCGGAAATTCAGGAACGACTGAACAAAATGATTAGTCCGGAGGAAGTGGATGAAATCAAATCGCATCAGAAACATACGGTTTCGGAATATGATGTGGCTATTCTGGGAGGCGGTCCTGCCGGCCTTACAGCCGGTATGTATCTCGGTCAGGCCAAGCTCAAAACCGTACTGATAGATCCTGCACTGCCTGGCGGATACATGGGCATTACGCATCAGGTATCCAACTATCCGGGTTACGTGGAGCCGCAACCGGGATTTATGCTGGCTCACTACATGAGCGAACAGGCCAAACAAACCGGTATCGATTTCAAAGTGGCCGTGGATGTAACTTCGGTTGATCTGGCAAAAAAAGAAATTGTGATTGACGAAACAGAAACCATCCGGGCTAAAAAAATCATAATTGCCACCGGCACTTCGCCCAACACGATGAATGCACCGGGTGAAAACGAACTGAAAGGAAAAGGAATATCCTACTGCGCTACCTGCGATGCCAAATATTTTGTAGATAAGGACGTTACCGTTATCGGAGGCGGAAACTCAGCTGTGGAAGAAGCCCAGTTTATCACCAAATTTGCCCGCAAAGTAACCATGGTTCATCAGTTTGACAAGCTCACAGCCAATCAAACAGCCATTGATAATCTGCAGGCAAACGAAAAAATCTGCGTGATATATGAACATGAACCCCGCAAATTCGAGAAACGAGGAGATAAAATGATCACTACCATCGAAAATCTGAAAACAAAAGAACTTTCAGAACTTGAAGCCGACGGTGTGTTCGTTTTTATCGGATTTAAAGCCAATACAGCGGTTCTTGGAAGTACACTGCCTGCTCTCAACGACTGGGGCTACATTCTGGTGGATGAAGACAGGAAAACAAGCCTGCCCGACGTGTATGCCGTAGGCGATATCATCAGCAAAAAATACCGCCAGATAACCACCGCTGTGGCCGACGGAACCATTGCTGCCATGTCAATAAGTAAAGAGAACCCCTAACCCCTAAAGGGGAAAAAGATAGTCCAACTACAGGATGAAAGATGAAAAAAATATGTTTTATGGAGCTCAACCTATTATTTTTGAATTAGCAAAACAACTTAGAGACAGACAAACAGAAGCTGAGATTTATTTGTGGGATCATTTAAAATTTTTGAATATACCAAATATCAGAATAAAGCGCCAGCATCCTGTTTTATATTTCATTGCTGATTTTTATTGCCATAAAGCAAAATTAATAATAGAAATTGATGGTGGTTACCATAATATTCCTGAACAATATTTATATGACATAAATCGAGATGAAGAATTAAAAAGTCTGGGATTAAAAGTGATTAGATTAACAAATGACGAAGTTTTAAATGATATTCAAAACTCAATAAAAATAATAGAAAATGAAATCATTGAAAGATTACACTAAAACATTCCCCTTTAGGGGTTAGGGGTACTTATGATCGAAAATTATTATCAATACAACAGTCATCTTGCTTCGGGAGCTCAGCCTTCCGAAGCTCAGTTTGCCGATTTGAAAGAAGCCGGATTTGAAGCCGTAGTCAATCTCTCGCCGGTAAGCACCCGCAATGCAATTACCGCTGAAGCTGCCGTAGTTGACAATACAGGCATGACATACGTTCATTTTCCGGTAGATTGTTCACATTTGCAACCGCATCATTATGCTACATTTGAGGGAATAATGAATGGAATAAAGGATAAAAAAATATTTGTTCATTGCGGTGGAAACATCAAGTCTTCCTGCCTGATACACATGTATCATGTGCTGGCAAACGGCATGGATGAAGCGACTTCGCTGGAAACGCTGCTGAAAATTCATCAACCTGAAGAAAAATGGTTCGACTATTTCAGACTGATGGGAATGGAGGGAGTTCGGTAGTTTATAGTTTGCAGTTTCTAGTTTTTAGCATTACAGATTGGAAATACCAATCAGTAGTTTAATACAGTCCCGAAATTCTCCCGAAATAAATTCGGGACAGGCTCTGAAGGGGATTTCAAGAGTAGTTTGTGAATTAAAAATAATAAATTTAATTAAGAGGCGAAAGTAATTACACATCCCCTTTAGGGGCTTGGGGTGGCATTTTATTTAAAATAAAAATGAAGAATTTATATTCAAAAGATGACCTGAAATTGATGCGGGCAGCTGAAGACTCTTTACTGATGGGTCAGAACCGCGTGGCTGAGCTGATGAAATATGCCGGGAATACAGGCGTAAAACGCATCGGGATAGCACATTGCGTAGGTATGACCCGCGAAGCTATGGAGCTGAAAAGTCGCCTTGAAGAGAAATTTGAGGTGTACACGGTGGATTGCAAATACGGCAAAATCCACGCTTCTGAAATGCTCGATGATGAAACTGCCCGCGGCACATCCTGCAATCCGGCCGGTCAGGCTCATTTCCTGGAGGAAAACAACACCGATCTGAATATCTCA
>CALMZF010000194.1 GCA_937870645.1 uncultured Paludibacter sp.
GATTTGTGGATATTGCCGCAGTGGGCAATGAGGTGTTGTATCGCGAAGACCTCATCGAAGAGGAGCTGCTCGCTTTTATCAAAAGGGTAAAAGAAGCCATTCCTCAAATACCGGTGGGGTATGTGGATGCCTATTATGAATTCACTGTCCGTCCTGAAATCACAAAAGCCTGTGATGTAATTCTGGCCAACTGCTATCCATTCTGGGAATGTTGCCACGCCGATTATTCGCTCATGTACATGAAAGAAATGTTTTATCAGGCTGTTCACGCCGGCGAAGCCGACAAAAATGTAATTATTACCGAAACCGGCTGGCCAAGCCAGGGCGAAGATTACAAAGGGGCGCTTCCTTCACCTGAAAATGCGCTGAAATATTTTATCAATACTCAGTTGTGGTCAAAGCAGGATGATGTTGAGATTTTTTACTTCACCTCTTTCGACGAAAGCTGGAAAGTGGGCGCCGAAGGTGATGTCGGGGCGTTTTGGGGAATTTGGGACATAAATGAAAAACTAAAATACCAGAAATAATTAAGACAGTCACCCCTAAACTCTCAAATCAGGGTGTAAGCGGGCAGAATATTTTTATGATAAAATACGACAAAGCCATCTGTTATTCAGGCTTCAGGGAAGGGCAGGCACCGGGTATAAAATATCCCGATTATGAAGAAGTAAAGGAAGATTTGCTGATACTTCACAAACGCTGGAAATATTTACGACTTTACGACTGCGACGAGCACGCCGAAACAGTGTTGAGAGTGATCAGCAATGAAAAACTGAACTTTAAAGTTATGCTGGGAGCTTACATCACGGCCGAGATGAACAATTTCGGTTGTCCGTGGGGCGGAACGTATCCCGAAGAAGTGCTGATTTCAAATAAGAAGAAAAACGTTGCACTCATCGAAAAACTAATAAAACTGGCAAATCAGTACAGCGATATTGTTTTTGCATTATCGACCGGAAATGAGGCCTGTGGAATGGACAGATCATTATGTGTCAGAAAAAAACATCATCGAATACGTGAAAATGGTAAAACAAGGTGCTAAGCAACCCGTAACTTATTGCGAAAATTACGTTCCCTGGATTACAAAACTGAAAAAACTGGCCAGCGAAGTGGATTTTATATCCATCCACACCTACCCCGTGTGGGAATATAAGGAAATTCATGAAGCCATGGAATATACCAGTCAAAACTATTTTTCGGTGGCAGAACTTTATCCCGATAAGCAGGTGGTAATAACGGAAGCCGGTTGGGCAACCAGTTCAAACGGACGGGGAATTAATCCCGACAACGTGAGCGAAGAAAACCAGGCGGTTTATTACAATGACCTGATGAATTGGAGCAGGAAAGAGAAAATAGTGACATTTGTTTTTGAAGCTTTTGATGAACCCTGGAAAGGTTCGCCCGAACCTTTGGAGCCCGAGAAGCACTGGGGTTTATTTAAAGTGGACAGAACACCCAAACTGGTAATGAAATAAATACAAATTAGATTAACAAATTAATACTAACACAAAAACAAAAAACACAATGAAAAGAAATCTGATAACTTTTATTCTGTTGGTGTTTTCAGTCGTTTTGTTTGCGCAGGCAGATAAAATATCCGTAATGAAAAACAGCGACGGGGTGAAATTAGTTGTTAATGGCAACGACTTTATGATTAACGGAATGAATTGGGATTATTTTCCAATTGGCACCAATTTCAATTACAGCCTTTGGACACAGCCGGATGCTACCATCAAAGCTGCGCTGGATTACGAAATGTCATTGCTGAAAAATATGGGTGTAAACACCATTCGTCAGTACACAGGAGTGCAGCCTAAATGGATACAGTACATCTATGAAAACTATGGTATTTACACCGTAATCAATTATTCATTCGGCCGGTACGGACTTACCATCAACGGAACCTGGGTGGGCAATACCGATTATTCGAATGCCGATACGCAAGAACTGCTACTGAAAAATACCAGAGAAATGGTGGAAAGGTACAAAAACACACCGGGTATTTTGATGTTTTTGTTGGGCAACGAAAATAACTACGGACTGTTTTGGGATGGAGCCGAAACAGAAAACATTCCGGTAGGCGACAGAAAATCAACCCATCGAGCCAAATCCTTGTACAAAGCCTTTAACGATGCCTGTCTGGAAATTAAAAAAATGGACAAAACCCACCCCGCAGCTATCTGTAACGGCGATGCACTTTTTATGGATATTATTGCCGAAGAATGTAAGGATGTGGATGTGCTGGGTATAAACAGTTATCGCGGAATATCTTTTACCGATATTTTTGATAAAATAAAACAAAGTACGGACAAACCGATTATGTTTACAGAATTCGGATCGGATGCTTATAATGCGCTAACTCACTCCGAAGCACAACAGGATCAGGCAATATTAGACTTAGCAAACTGGAAAGAAATTTACGCCAACGCTGCCGGAATGGGAAAAGCCGGAAACAGCATCGGAGGATTTACCTACCAGTTTAGTGACGGATGGTGGAAATACAAACAAACCGCCGATCTGGAGGTGCACAACACTACTGCTTCGTGGGCAAATGGCGGCTATATGTTTGATTTCCAAAAAGGCGAAAACAACATGAACGAAGAATGGTTTGGTATTTGTGCCAAGGGTGAAACAAACGTGAATGGCGGTTATCAACTTTATCCGCGTGCCGCATACTATGCCCTGAAAAGTGCTCATCAGTACAATCCTTATTCCGAAGGAGCCTCATTAGCCACACTCGACCGGCATTTTTCAGCTATCAGTATTACCGGAGCCGCATTACAGGCAAGAGGAGATGAAGCATCGCTTGTAGCCGAACAATCAAAGAAATACAGCATCGGTATCAGAGCCGATATGAGTGCCTACAGCACAGGTGGCAGCTTGATTACAACTCCTCAAAAAGCGGATCCAAACTCAACTAACTATCCCGATAAACAGGGATTTGATCACACCCAATCATTTTATTTCGATGTAAAAGCCAAACCACAGGATAATATTGATATCAAAGCTTCGGTAAATGTGTTGGGAAATGTAGCTTCCAATCCAATTGATGAAGTTTTCTACGAAAATAGGGTAAGAGTGGCTAATCTAACCACCAATGGCATAACATATGATTTTACGGGATTAGAGAGAGTAAAACTTTATCATGCAAGTTTTTCCTGGAATGAAAAATGGTTTAATCTTACCGGTTTCTACCGTACCG
>CALMZF010000195.1 GCA_937870645.1 uncultured Paludibacter sp.
TCAGCCGTAAATGTGCGCAGAAAGGTTCGGTTGATGGTGGCGGAAATTTTTCCAACAAGGATGTCAAATAATTCATCGTTCTGTAATTGTACCATGATAGTTGATTGATTAATGGTTGTCTAAACAACGATGCAAAATTACTGCTATTTTCAATATGTTGTACTCAGTTTAGCAATATTTAATGTATTTTCACAAAAAGTACAGGTAATGAAAACTTTATTAACGATACAATCTGCAAGAATACAGAAACGGATTATCATCGTTATAATGCGGGCTTTTGACGGTCATGCTGGGTAAACGAATGAGAGGGTATCTCGGAAAACATAGATGTAAAATGGAAATTCTGAGAATGGCGGGTAGGTCGTGCAGAGCAGTTTTAAAAATTCTCCTCCTGCTGTGTAGTTATTTTATCGGCAAAGAACATAAACAGACAATGCAGCTGTTTATTTCTTAAGATACATTTTTTCAGGCAGCGATAAAAAAGTGGGCTGAAAAAATGATATAGATGAGAAGAAGCAAAAACTCTTCCCTGAATTTTTGCTTCTTTTTCTTCAAATTCCATGCAATCGCAGCAATTAATGGAATTATTAAATCCCGTATTTGTGGAAAAATACTTTTTGATATATTTATATAATAGTCATGCATTTAAATGAAAATCAGGGAGGATCTAGATATCCATCAATGTGAATATTCTTATCGTACCACTTCGAAATTGCCGTTGAGGTAAAAAGTAGATTCGAACTCATCGCTATTTTCATTTTTTACCCGGTGAACCATCTTATATTTTCTCTCTTTATAAAATTCTTCCCGGTTTTTAACTTCTGCGGCAAATTCTTTGGCTTTTGTCTGCAAATCAGCTAACCGGAATTGATTGGTAGTTTCGGTTAATTGTCGTTTGTAATAAAAAAGCGAATCCCGGGCCTGAAGGTAAGCACTGTCTTCCTTGAGGTAAATTGTAGTAAGCGGACCGAAAGAAACTGACTTGATTGTAGCGGAATTACCGTTAGCTGTTTCTTTAATAAACTTTTTCACATTCATTTCGGCTCTCTTCTGAGGCGTTCCGATGCAACCCACCAAAAGAATTAATGTGCAAAGAAAAATAATCGATTTCTTCATGTTTTTTTTTTTGGGGATTTATTGATTAATGAATTACAAACATACACTAAATTTTTAGATTTACGATTACTACTCAGATTCTAACTAACTATTGGTTCAATATTTATTCCTTTTTCATTTTCAATTTTTTCATTTTCCATACACTCGGCATTAATCCTTTCAAAATATATTTTTTAAAAGCAAGAAAGGCTGATCATTAATCTGAACAGCCTTTCTCTTAGTTATTTGATAAGAATTATGCTTCGGTTTCTTCGGTTTTAGAAGATTTAGCAGCCTTGTGAGTTTTTGGTGCCTTTTCTTCTTTTACTTCAGCAACTTCTGCTTCTTCTGCAACAGTTTTTTCTGTTTTTGCAACTTTTGCTTTTTTAGCTTCCTTAGCTACCAGTTTTTCGGCAGCTTCCGATACCATCTGATCTTTGAGATCAGCCAGTGACTGAATGTCACCCAATGTGGTTTTTTCGATTACCGGGGTAGCTACCACTGCAGAAGCATCGTCCTTTTTAGTTGGACGTTTAGTCGCTTTTTTCGTTTCTTCGCCGTCAGCTGCTTTTTCAGCACGTTTAGCTTCTTCGTGAATGCGGCTGTGTGACAGAATGATACGTTTTGCATCTTTATTGAATTCAATTACTTTGAACTGCAATTTTTCATCCACCTGAGCCTGTGAACCGTCTTCTTTCACCAAATGTTTTGGTGTAACAAAACCTTCCACTCCGTAAGGCAATGAAACTACGGCTCCTTTGTCCATCATTTCCACGATAGTTCCTTCGTGAAGACTGTCAACAGCAAAAAGGCTTTCGAGTGCATCCCATGGATTTTCTTCGAGTTGCTTGTGACCGAGGCTTAACCGGCGGTTGTCTTTGTCAATTTCAAGTACCTGTACATCAATGTTGGCACCAATCTGAGTAAATTCGGATGGGTGTTTGATTTTCTTGGTCCAGCTAAGGTCAGAAATGTGGATCAGACCGTCAACACCTTCTTCGATTTCAACAAATACACCGAAATTGGTGAAGTTGCGAACTTTAGCAGTGTGTTTGCTTGCCAGCGGATAGCGTGTTTCGATATTTTCCCATGGATCCGATTTCAACTGTTTGATACCCAGCGACATTTTGCGTTCGTCGCGGTCGAGTGTAAGAATAACCGATTCGATTTCGTCGCCTACTTTCAGGAAATCCTGTGCAGAACGAAGATGTTGCGACCAGCTCATTTCTGAAACATGGATCAGCCCTTCAACACCCGGAGCAATTTCAACAAATGCACCGTAATCGGCCATAACAACCACTCTTCCTTTAACCTTGTCGCCAACTTTGAGGTTTGGATCCAGTGCATCCCATGGATGAGCCGAAAGTTGTTTCAGACCCAGAGCGATACGTTTCTTTTCATCATCAAAATCAAGAATAACTACATTCAGTTTTTGATCCAGTGAAACCACTTCTTCGGGGTGAGAAACACGTCCCCATGAAAGGTCGGTAATGTGAATTAAACCATCTACGCCGCCAAGGTCGATAAACACTCCGTAAGAAGTGATGTTTTTAACGACACCTTCGAGCACCTGACCTTTTTGAAGTTTACCGATGATTTCTTTTTTCTGTTGTTCGATTTCTTCTTCGATAAGCGCTTTGTGCGAAACGACAACATTTTTAAATTCCTGGTTGATTTTGATCACCTTGAATTCCATTGTTTTGTTAACAAAGATATCGTAGTCGCGAATAGGTTTCACGTCGATCTGAGAACCGGGCAGGAACGCCTCAATTCCAAATACATCTACAATCATACCGCCTTTGGTACGGCATTTAACAAAACCTTTAACCACTTCCTGACTTTCAAGAGCAGCATTCACACGATCCCAGCTACGGGTTGCACGTGCCTGTTTGTGTGAAAGGATAAGCTGACCTTTTTTGTCTTCCTGACTTTCGATGTACACTTCCACTTTATCTCCCACTTTGAGTTCGGGATTGTAACGGAATTCACTCATGGAAACTACTCCGTCTGATTTGAATCCTACGTTTACTACCACTTCGCGTTTGTTGATAGAGGTTACAGTACCTTCCACAACTTCTTTGTCTTTGATAGCATTCAGTGTATCATCGTATATTTTTTCCAGTTCATCTTTCGATTTTCCTGTCATAACATCCCCTTTTTCGTAAGAGTCCCAATCGAAATCGGTAACCGGTCCGGTTGGTTTTACATACTTGGGTGTTTCTTTTTTGGCAGCGGGAGCTTCTTCGATTACTTCTTCGGCTGCGGGTGCAGTTTCTTCAGCTACAGGAGCAGTTTCTTCGGCTACGGGTGCTTCTTCAATCACTTCTTCGGCTACGGGAGCAGTTTCTTCTGCTACAGCTTGTTGTGTTTCTTCTACAGCTTCCGGAGTTTGTTCAACTTCTTCGGCAAATTTTTCGTTTTCTTGCATTTCTGAAATTTTGTTTTTTACTAATAAATAGTAGGTTAGACATTATGTTGATTAAAAAAAATAGTGGGTGCAAAGGTAATACTTTTTTATTAAACGGAAAAACTAATTTGATTTTAGCAAAGCACCAAACCGGATAATTTGACAAAAAATACTTTTAAAATAATTTTGGTTATAAATTTGCATATCAAAAGGATAACACCCGCCATAAAACAAATGGGATTTCCGGTAACGAAAAAAGGGCTGAATTTCAACCCTTTTTCCCGTTCATTTCTGATTACTAAATTCCTGTCTTACTTTGCTGTGTTTTATTCCATAAGTAAAGTAGATTATGAAACCGATAGCCATCCAGCCCAATAATCGTATCCAGGTATCGAGTGGCAGTGCAGCCATCTGAGCCAGACATACGAGCGCTCCCAATATGGGCACAACTGGCACCCAGGGTGTTCGGAAAGCCCGGTGAACATGTGGTTCTTTTTTACGAAGGACAATCAGACCGATACTTACGATGACAAATGCAAGCAATGTGCCAATGGATACCAGTTCGCCCAGCAGACCGATAGGAAACAAACCGGCAAACAGTGCAGCAAAACAACCGGTAACAATGCTGGTAATGTATGGAGTTTTGAACTTAGGATGTGTCTTTCCGAAACTTTTCCAGAGTAATCCATCGTTGGCCATGGAATAAAATATACGTGACTGAGCCAGCAGGAGCACCATCACTACCGAACTCAATCCGGCTATGGCACCTATTTTTATGATCGGGCTGAGCCATTGGAGGCTTTTACCGGCAGCATCAATGGCTACAGCAATGGGAGCAGGGACATTCAGTTCGGTATAATTAACAATGCCTGTCATTACCAGACTTACTGCCACATATAGTATTGTACATACTATGAGTGAGCCCAGAATGCCGATTGGCACATCGCGCTTGGGATTTATTGCTTCCTGAGCAGTGGTGGAAACCGAATAAAAACCAATGAAAGCAAAAAAAACAACCGCCCCGCCTGTGAGAATGCCCGACCAGCCAAATTCAGAGAATTTACCTGTATTGGCTGGTATAAATGGCGTCCAGTTGTCCAGGTTGATGTGAGCAATGCCAAATCCAATAAAAAGCAGGATGACAGTCACCTTAATCAGTACAATGATATTGTTGAAACTGGCCGATTCTTTGATGCCGATTACCAGCAACGTGGTCATCAATGCAACGATGAAAACAGCCGGAAAATTGATAATAGCTCCGGTAGCATGCCATCCGCCAGCATCCATAATAAATGGGCTCTGACAAATGGATGCCGGAAGATGCAGCCCTAAATCGCCCAGAAAACTGGTGACATAACCCGACCATCCCACTGCAACCGTAGCCGATCCGAAGAGGTATTCCAGAATTAAATCCCATCCGATTATCCAGGCAATAAACTCGCCCATGGTAGCATAACCGTAGGTGTATGCACTACCCGAAACGGGTATCATGGACGCAAACTCGGCATAACACAATCCGGCCAGCAGACATCCAAAGGCAGAAACAATAAACGAAATGGCAATAGCTGGTCCGGCATGCAGAGCGGCCGCAGTGCCGGTAAGTACGAAAATTCCGGCACCAATAATGCATCCTACGCCCAACAAAATAATATTTGTCAGGTTTAGATGTTTACGCAGGCTGTCTTTGCTTTCTTCGGCCTGAATTTCAATTTGCGCCAGCGATTTGCGGATGAAGAGGTTTTTAATCATAAGACTTTATATTAAAAATCAAACAAATTGTTTCTTTCACTGTTATATTTGTTGTTTTTTCAACTTTAAAAAGTACAAATGTAAGATTTTTATTATAATTCCCTAATATATGACAAAAAAAAGAATGGAAACTTTTCAGGGTTTCCATTCTCAGATAGTAAAGTTAACCGATAATATTATTTTATCTAGTCTTTTTCGATAAATGCCAGTGCTTCACCTTTACGCACCAGTTCACCCTGCTTTTTCTCAACACCCACAATACGACCGTCACAGAAACTTCCGATTGGCTCTATGCCGTAATTGGTCTGAATGGCGCAGATCAGGTCGAATTTTTTGAAATGACGACCGTGAGGAGGTTCTACCGACACTTCGTTGAAGTCGAGTTCCCACATGAGTCTTCCAGAAGCGGTGGACACAATAGGTTCGGCATTCGGATATTTGAGAGCACGGATATCGGGTATTTGAATCTCACTTTGAGCATATTTTTCTTTGATTGCAGCTTCCAGCTCCTTGTCGAAACGTTCCTTTGCCACTCCCGATTTGAAATCACGGTATTGTTTTTCGTGCATGGCAAATTCGAACAGCTCTTCGTCGTCCTGTCCTCTCTCCCAGCCCAATTCTTCCATTTCCTTGATAAATTTAGGCAGTTCATCGGGATAGTTATCCTGTGGATTTCCTTCGAAGAATTCGTAATTATTCTTTTTGGCCAGTTCAATGATTTCGGGAGCCAGTTTACCCGGGAGTTTTCCGGCTTTACCAAGAATCATATCCCAGGAGTTTTTATCGATCATACCCCAGCGTGGCTGTCCCTTGATCATAGCCATTACATTCATGAGTGCAATATTTTTCACGTACTGGCTGTAGGGAGTTACCAGTGGCGGATTGCCCAGTTTTGGCCAGATATAACCCACTTCGTCGAACAGCATCACCAGCATTTCATCAGTCGAAAGTTCGGGTTTATTATTATTTTTCAGGTAAGTATTAATACCGGCATGAACGCCTTTGAGGTCGGCCATGAGCGAACCCATCATACCGCCCGGCAGACCGCAACCGATCAGCAGTGAAGTCATGTATTTATTTCTTTCGTCAATAAAATATCCGAGGAAATCGTCCACGAAACTTTGTGTCAACCGGCGGGCTTCCATGTAGGCTTTCATGTTAATTTCCGGAACTTTAAATCCTGCATCTTTCAGCATGGCCTGAATGGTGATCACATCGGGGTGCACCATGCCCCATGATAGGGGTTCCATGGCTACGTCGAGGTAATCGACACCTGCTTTGGCCACTTCGAGCATGGAAGCTACGGAGAAACCCGGACCTGAATGTCCGTGATACTGAATCGGTATTTCGGGATGCGAGGTTTTGATAGCTTTCACTATTTTACCAAGCATATCGGGTCGTCCTACACCCGCCATGTCCTTGAGACAAATTTCGTCGGCACCTTCAGCTATGAGTTGTTCGGCCATGTTCACATAATACTCCACCGTGTGAACTTCGGAATAAGTGATACACATGGCAGCCTGAGCAATCATTCCGGCGGCTTTGGCATATTTGATGGACAAGGCAATATTCCGCACATCATTCAATCCGCAAAAAATACGGGTGATGTCCACACCCTGGGCTTTTTTCACTTTGTACATCAGTGCACGTACATCGGCCGGCACGGGGTTCATACGGATGCCGTTGAGTCCACGGTCTAACATGTGGGTCTGAATGCCCACTTCATTGAATGGTTTTGTAAATGCACGTACCGATGGATTTGGATTTTCACCGTAGAGCAGATTTACCTGTTCGGAAGCACCACCATTGGTTTCAACACGTGCGAAACAACCCATATCGATAATTACCGGGGCGATTTTTTGTAATTGATCGATTCGTGGCACATACTTTCCGCTCGATTGCCACATATCTCTATAAACCAGACTAAATTTAATTTCTTTCATTTTTTTAATTATTGCAATATGATTTTTTTTGTGTCTTTTACTTCTGTTATTCTATTGAGAGCCTTTAATGGCATTATTTTTAGTTCGTAATAACTTGTCAAATTTCCGAAGTTTTTTCCGAATAAAAAAATAATATTAAAGAAATTTTTCCTTAATAAAAGAGCTTGAAAGAGGCTGAATTTACAGTTTATCATAAATTGTCGCCTGAAAAATTGTTTTATTCAAAATCACTGGTGAGCACTACCATTTAACCGTAAAAAGCCGATAAAAACTAATAAAAATTATTTTTCGGTTTTTTTGAGCTATACACTTCATTAATAAGCAGATTAAATGAATATCAACCAAACTTTATTATATTTGCAATTGTTACTATAATTCAGTATTTATTAATCAAATCATTTATTACACATACCATGAAATTTGATACAAGCGATTTTTTAGTAAAACCCGGGAGTAAAGTTAAGCTCAAAGATATGGACACCCGGTTTTCGGCCGGACTAAACAAGAAAAAAGGGGAAAAAGAGCTGGTAAAAAACATTAGCGAACTGGCAGAATTTCAGGAAAAATTTTGGGCGGACAACCGTTATTCCCTGCTCATCATACTGCAGGCACCCGATGCTGCAGGCAAAGACGGGGCTATACGGCATGTGATGACGGGACTAAACCCTCAGAGCTGCCGGGTACATTGCTACAAAGTACCGTCGAAAGAAGAGCTGGATCATGATTACCTGTGGCGTCACTACAAGGATTTGCCCGAACGGGGAATGATAGAAATTTTCAACCGTTCGCATTACGAAAATGTGCTGGCTACGAAGGTTAATCCACAGTATTTAATGGCAGAAAATATTCCCGGACTGGACAAGCCGGAGAAAGCCGATAAGAAATTCTGGAACGAACGATACGAACAAATCAACAACTTCGAGAAGCACATTTATCAGAACGGCACGCATATCCTGAAGTTTTTTCTGAATCTATCGAAAGAAGAGCAAAAAGAGCGTCTTCTGGCACGACTGAATGAACCTGAAAAAAACTGGAAATTCAGTTCGGCCGACCTTACAGCGCGTGCTCAGTGGGACGATTATCAGAAAGCTTACGAAGAGATGATGGAAAAAACATCTACCGAATATGCTCCGTGGCATGTGATACC
>CALMZF010000196.1 GCA_937870645.1 uncultured Paludibacter sp.
ATCATGCAGGATTTTAAATATCTTTTAAACACACAAAAATAGCAGATAAAATCCATTTTACGTAAATTTTCCGGAAAAGTCCGGATTTTATCCATTCCGTATTCCGTTAACTTAATGAAACTTCTGCGATATATACAAACACACTACGATTAACGTAGGAATTACAGCTGGAACAAAAAGCAGATTTATAACTGCCATCACCAGTAAAGTGATTAAGTCAAAGCGGATAAGTCAATACTTTCCTGTTATGTTTATATATATAAAGATGAATAACAGCCTTTTACCGGACATTCTCATTCAGATAACATCATTTAACTAAACATTTTAGTTGATAAACTATATTTTTTAGTTGTAAACTAAGTAATTTAGTTTACATTTGCATCAACTGATTTAAATGAATTGAATTATGAAAGAATTAACTCCCAAAGAAGAAGAGATCATGCAGTTTTTCTGGAAAGAAGGCGCTTTGTTTGTAAAAGACCTGGTTGAAAAATATCCCGATCCGAAACCACACTTCAATACGCTATCGACCTATGTACGCGCGCTGGAGGAAAAAGGATTTCTCTCACATGAAAGTTTCGGTACCACCTATCGCTACTTCACAGTTATCAGTAATGAGGAATACAATAACCGAACGCTGAAAAATATTATTGCCAAACATTTCAACAATTCCTATCTGAACGTAGTGAACACGTTTATCAAAAACGAAAAGATATCGGTGGATGAAATACGGAAGTTGCTGGATGAAGTGGAAAAAGCTGCACCCAAGCCCCCTAATGAAGCAGATTAGTGCAGTTTATCAAATTATATCTCAATTTTCAAAATACCGGAACACTTTATTCTTTCAATTACCATCACAAACATCCCCGTTAGGATATGGAAACACTCTTATTCTATTTACTTCGCGTAAGCATTTCGGCAGCGGTGCTTTACGGCTGCTACAAACTATTTATCAGCAAAACTACTTTTTACAGTACAAACAGAATTTTATTGCTGGCGATTTTTGTTATTACGCTGATAATACCTTTATTCACCATTCAACTGCCTGAAATTAAATGGTTTCAGCAGCCGGAAACAGAAATCACCAATTTATCGGTATTGGAAAATGTTACGGTCATCAATGAAACTCCGGACACATTACCGGCAAAAGAGATACCCTGGCTGAGCATTCTGCTGATTGCCTATCTGACAGGAGCGGGTATTTGCTTGTTGAGATATGCAGCCGGTTCAATACGGATGATGCTGATTATCCGTTCGGCCGGAAAGATAACTTTGCCGGAAGGCAATACCCTGTACATATCTGAGCAGAATATTGCGCCTTTCAGCTGGATGCGGTATATGGTTATCTCCGGTAAAGACTTCACGGAAGATAACGCCGACATTATCCGCCACGAACAGGCACACGTTGCTCACCGTCATTCCATAGACCTGACACTGGTTGATATGTATTGCATCTTGTTTTGGTTCAATCCCTTCACCTGGCTGCTCCGCAACGAACTCCGCAACGTGCATGAATATCAGGCAGATGCAGCAGTACTTGAGAACCGGAACGATTATCGCGAATATCAATTGCTTCTGATTCGCCATTGTGTAGGCGAGCATAAATTTTCCGCAGCAAATAATTTCGAATTCAATAACCTTCAAAAAAGAATTAAAATGATCATGAGAACAAAATCTTCCAACAAAATGAAATGGCTTTACTCAAGCCTTATCTTCAGCTGTTTAATAGCTGTAACAATCCTTTCTGTTAGTCCTCTACAGGCTAAAACACCTCAGGTAGTGAAAGTCAATGAAAAAAACACTTCAGCTACCGACAACCTGAAGGGCAAAACAGATGATATTAAAATAGTTAAAATCAATTCAGTAGACAATCCCGAGGTGAGAGTGGACGAAAACGATGTGGTTGTCCTTGAAAAAAAGATAAAGAAAGAGGGCAAAACAGAAACAGTTAAGATAAATCCTGTCAGTGAAAAACCTCTGTACATTGTTGACGGTATGCCGGTAAACAATATAGATCAGATAAATCCAAATGACATTGAATCGATTTCGGTTCTGAAAGATAAATCTGCCACTGCTCTTTATGGTGAAAAAGGAAAAAACGGAGTAATCTTAATCACATTAAAAAAACAGGTTAAATTAAATGTGACAAAAGATCCGGTTAACACAGGTGTTAGTAATAATCAAACAGAAGTAAAAGACACTGTAAATATCAGACGAAAAACCATTACAAACAGGAAGGGAGAAAAACAGGAAGTATATATTGCCAAACAAAACGATTTTCTTCAAAATCCTCCACTCTTCCTGCTGGACGATAAAGAAATCACCGAAAAACAAATGAAAAATATCGCGACGGATGACATTGAAAGCATTTCTGTTCTGAAAGATAAATCAGCTACCGAATTATACGGAGAAAAAGGAAAAAACGGAGTGGTAATAATCCATTTAAAAGAGAACGTAAAAACTCTGAAGTAACAGACTATAAAATTAAATTTCATCAACGCAACTCATTATTCATCCGGTAAAAAGAATTCTTATCGGATGTTTTTTTACTGACAGAAACACGCTGAAAGTCTTTGTTCATACGGAAAACAAGTGATTATTATGTTAATGTTCGTTATATTTACAAAACACTTCTCATTTGTTAAAACAAAACCCGTTTCTTCTGTTAATTTTGAAACTTCATTTAATAATCGACTCCTCTGATGCTAAAAAACTATTCTTCCTCAGTTTATTCTTGCTGAGATTTGCTTTTCCTGTCCTTTCACTAGGCACTTTCGAAATCGGAACAGGCTCATCAAAGGAGGTGAACAAGACGGAGGACTAGAAGAGAAAATCTAAAAAACACAAACTGATTATGTAACAGCCGATTGACTACCCCAAACCGGAAGATCGAAGATGTAATTAATAATTTACAATAAAAAAGACATGGTTAAACTCACGTTACATTGGGAGTATTTTAAAAGCACACTGGTACTAAACCTAACGTCTTCTGTATTACTTGCTTTTGTTGTGTACTTAACGTTAATAACACTACCTGAACCTCCATCATTTCACATAGTATATATTCGGTGTTGCATGTTCGGTGGACCTCTACTATGTCTCTTGTACAAAGAGATGTCGGGAAGAAATGAATACTATTTCTATTATAACCGGGGAATTTCAAAGTTAAGTCTATTTATCACAACATTGTCGACATATCTGCTGACAGGTTACCTACTAATAATTATTTTGCACTATGTCAAACTTGCTTGAAATTGATAGCGTTGTTAAGTCATTCGATATGCATGTTGTGTTGACTGACATTTACCTGAAATGTAGAACAGGTGATATCATAGGTATGCTGGGGCGAAACGGAACCGGCAAATCAACACTAATGAAAATACTTTTTGGAACTTTACGGGCTGATACAAAATTCATTCGAATTGACGGTAAGGTTTATAATCAACCCTATAAAACAATAAATGAAATATGCTATCTTCCACAGGATTCATTTCTGCCTAAACATCTGAGTATTGAAAAAACAATTGAATTATACTTAGGTAAAAATCAGGTTCAAAACTTCTTAGAAGACCCGATATTGCAAAAACTGAATACAAGCAAAATATCCTATTTATCCGGTGGAGAATTAAGATATCTTGAAATAAAATTATTGTTACATACAGATTGTAAATTCATATTACTTGATGAACCTTTTAATGGCGTTTCACCAATTTTAGTTGGAGAAATAAAGAAATTAATACTGAAAACGTCTGAATTTAAAGGAATAATACTGACTGACCATGACTACAGGAATGTATTGGATGTGGCGAATCAATTTTGTCTGATTTATGACGGAGGAATAAAGAGAATTGACGACAAAGAAGAACTTGTAAGGTGGGGATATATTCCACGTCCTTCGTAGTGTGTCGGTTAACTGTCAGCAGTTCGGTGTAGCTTGCTGCTACGTGGGAGATGACTTCGACAAGCTCAGTCACATTCTGATATTGTCTGGGAAAACAGCCAAATGTCGGGAGACTTTCTTTTAGCATGACAAAGTACCGAACATTCGGGAGGAGGCTATGCAAAACCGGGAGTTGAGATCTGAATAAACGAATTCTTCCCGGATGTTTTTTTTACTGACAGAAAAACGCTGAAACTCCTTATTGATGGGAAAAACAAGTGATTATTATGTTAATGTTCGTTATATTCATGAAACAGTTCTCATTTGTTAAAATAAAACCCGTTTTTTTCTGTTAATTTTGAAACTTCATTTAATAATCAACTTCTCTGATGCTAAAAAAACAATTCTTTCTCTGTTTGTTCCTGCTGACAATTGCTCTTCCTGTCCTTTCACAAGCCACTTCCGAATCCACCTACACCATCAAAGGTGAAGTCGTTGACTCCATTACCGGCGAAACAATTCCTTACTGCACCGTTTCGGCTTACAAAGCCAAAACACCTGCCGTGTGTCTGAAACGTATTCCGGCTGACGGTACGGGAAAGTTCAGCCTGACCCTCAAAGCAACTGATACGATTCTGATTAAGTTCGAATCGCTGGGAATGAAAAGCATTCAAAGAACAGTTTCTCTCTCGGAAGATAAAACCATCAACCTGGGAAAAATAAGTTTACCGGTTAACGACAAGACTTTGTCGGAAGTCACCGTTACCGCTGCAAAACCTCTGGTTAAGGTGGATATTGATAAAATCATCTACGATACCAAATCCGACCCGGAATCTGCAACTTCAACGACACTCGAAATTTTGCGCAAAGTGCCCATGATTACGGTGGATGAAGACGAAAGCATCAAGGTGAAAGGCAAGTCAAATTTCAAGATATTCATGAACGGAAAGCCCTCCAATCTGATTACCAATAATCCCTCAGAAGTACTGAAAAGCATTCCGGCAGGCACCCTCAAGAATATTGAGGTTATTACCGAACCGGGAGTAAAATATGAAGCCGAAGGACTGGCCGGAATTATCAATATCGTAACGGAAAAAGCTCTCGTAGGTTATACAGCAACCGTTCGCGCCAGCGTCGACAACTACGGCGGGGGCAGCGGAGGCCCTTTTTTTTCGCCCCAAATACCACAATTCGGTGTCTCCAGCACACTGCATAAAGCGGCTTATTGGAAATCCCGGTCTGGATCAACCCGCTTCCGCACCAACCTGACCGATTTCAGTTATAAATACCTGAACCAGCATACGGAGGGAAAATCAAATAACAACAATCAAAACGGTTATATGGATCTCTCGTATGAAATAGACTCCCTCAATCTTATCTCGGTCAGCGCGAGTACCTATTCAGGGAAAAATTCATCAAAAATGGATTTAAGCACGGCCATGCTCAGCAACAACCTGGACACTGTGCAGTCCTACAAGCAGCACAATGAATCATCGGGGATGTGGGGTGGATACAATGCCAACTTTGACTATCAGCGTTCGTTCATGAAGCCCGATAAACTGTTTACATTCTCCTATCACCTGGATTATTCGCCCGGCAACAATGAAAGCGACATGGATCTGAGTGGTATCAGAAACTACGAGGACCGTCATCAAAAGATTGAAAGTCAGTCACTCTCTACCGAACACACCTTTCAGGCTGATTACACGGAGCCATTCAACAAAAAACATATACTTGAAATCGGTGCAAAATACATTATCCGTAACAATGGCAGTGAATCCGATTATACAACTTTCGACAAGACTGCTCAAACATGGATACCCACTCCCAACATGAAAGACAATGACCTTCAGTACAATCAGGGAATACTGGGAGCCTACGGAAGCTATACGCTTAAAATGAAGAAATACAGCCTGCGGGCCGGCTGGCGGTTGGAGCATACCTCTTCGACAGTTGATTTCAGAAA
>CALMZF010000197.1 GCA_937870645.1 uncultured Paludibacter sp.
TCAATAACCAATAACTCAATAACCAATAACTCAATAACTCAATAACTCAATAACTCAATAACCAATAACCAATAACCACTAACCACTAACCACTTCCTATCACTCCTCAATCTCTTTCACCTTCTTGTGTCCGTAGTAATAGCCGTAACCGTATCCGTAGCCTTTGCGGTAGGAGTATTTGGCTTCGATATCCATATCGTTCAACACAATATACGGACGTGTCAGTGATTTGTCAGATACAACGTGGTTGAGATATTCGATATTACGCTTGTCGGAATAATTTACACGGCAAACATACAGGGCAATATCAGAAATGCGGTTGATCACAAATGTATCGGATACCACACCTACCGGAGCTGTATCTATAATGATGTAGTCATATTCCTTGCGGAGTTCGGCTATCAGCTGATCCACCCGTTTGCTCATCAGCAGTTCATTGGGATTGGGAGGAACAACTCCTGCAGTAAGTACATGCAGGTTGGGATATTCTTCCGATTCGGTGATCAACCGGTGATAATCTTTTTCCTGTCCTGAAAAATAACTGGTAAGACCCAGTTCGCCTTTCTTCAACTTCAGGTAATTTCGTAACTGTGGTTTGCGAATGTCCATGCCAAGCAGGATAACCTTCTTCTCCGACAACGAAAGATTGATGGCCAGGTTGATGGCAACATACGATTTTCCTTCACCCGGTTCGGTAGAGGTTACCAACACTACTTTCTGAGTCGGAAGATCCAGTATAAAGTTCAACTTGGTACGCAGCAGGCGGAAGAGTTCCACATTCGAATCGTTGAAGGCATGGTGATCGATAATCCGTTGTCCGGTGGTATTGTGCGACAGTTCCGACAGGATAGGCACATCGGTCAGTTTTTCCACCTGTTTACGTGTGGTCAATTTGGTGTGCAACTGTTCTCTTATAAAAATATAAGCCAGCGGCAACAGCAGACCGAGCATCAGAAATACCAGCATGATCATGTTGCTCCTGGGTGACAGTTTGCCGGCATAGTCGGGTGCATCGAGCACGCGGCCTTTGGGTACGGTTACGGCCATGGTGAGCGACGCTTCTTCGCGTTTCTGAAGCAGAAACACATACAGCGACTCCTTCACCTGCTGCTGACGCTTGATGTCCAGAAATTCCCTCTCTACCCGGGGTAGTGCATTGATGCGTGACTGGGCTTCAGAATTGCGCGAGCTTAAATCGCGGCGTGAAATCTCCAGCCCTTTGCGGCTGTTGGCTATGCTGATACGGATGGCATTCCTTCCGGCTTCTATCTGCTTGTTGAGGTCACGCAGCACCGGATTTTCGGTCGATGAACCTGCAGCGATACGTTCGCGGGTGAGGATGGCCTGATTGTAATTTTCCAAAACAGATGATAATCCATTGTCCTTCACACCCAGATTGGGGATGGGCGAGGAGTTGTTGGCCGGATCCTTGACAAAATCCTCGACAAAACGGATGAGTTTCAACTGCGTTTCCACTTCCATCAATTCCTGGTTGAAGCGGTCGCCCTGTTGCAGATAGAGCGCCACATCAGACTCCACGTTGGTCATCTGATTGGCCTGTTTGTAATTCTCCACCCTCTTTTCCTCGTCGCTCAGTTCGCGGTAGATAAGCTGCATACGGCTGTCGATGAAATTGGCCGTATTGTTGGCCGACTTATTCACCTGATCGATGGCATCCTGATTGTAGTCGTGTATGAGTGTATTCAATAAATCCTTTCCTTTCTGTACATTGGGCACTCTCACCGATACGCCGATGATATCGGCTTTTGCCTTATCGTTCAGATCGGTACTCAGCACCGAGTTGACATAGTATTTGGCTACTGCAGCCGGATTTCGCACGGTGATGGTTATGGTTTCTTTCGGACGCACTGTTCCGGGGCGGGCATTCAGAAATACCGTTCCGGCCGGAGTTTTTATTTCGGCGGGCAGCGCGGGGCATGATTTCTCAAAACTTAAACCGTCGTAGCTGCCTTCTACGCTGAAACCCTTTTTATCGGGAGTAACTTCCAGCACCAGTGCACCTTCCAGCTTGTTGAGGCTTACGCTGTCGATGGTGAGTACGAGCGGTGATGAGGTGTACAAATCCTGTTTTTTCAGGAAATGAGTGGTGGTATAATCGGTATAAAGTTCCAGCTGATTGACCACATTTTTCATCAGCAACGTAGAACGCAATACGGCATTCTCGTTGTTCAGGAATGAAAGGTTGGAGCCCCCGCGGGCACCACCGTCTAACGCTCTCAGCAGCGACATTTCGTTCATTCCGCTGCTTTTGGACTGATCCACCACCAGCATGGAGGTCTTCACCGAATAAATATCCTGTTGCCTGCGATTGTATATATATCCCGTAATAAGTGCGAGTACCACACAGAGTACAATCCATTTCCAGTGTTCCAATACTTTTTCGGCCAGTTCGCGCCAGTCGATGGGGTTCTGACTGCTTTCCTGACGCAGTGAAGTTTCTTCGAGAAGGTCTAATATATTATTGTCCATAAGATTTAATGCATTTATTTATTCGGCGAATTGCAGGATGCCAACCTGCTGATGGGTTTTACTATTTGACGATGGATATGATAAGGGTGGTGATGGAAATCAGTGTACTCACAGCCGACAGAGATAGACTTTCGGCGGTTCCGATTTTTGCACTGCGGGCTTTAACGTCATTCGGTTGCACATAGAGCACATCGTCCTGCTGCAGAAAGTAATAGGGTGAATTGATCAGATTTTTATCGCGCAGGTCGAGCCGGACGCTTTCGCGCAGGTTACCGGCCTGACGGATGAGCAGCACATTATCGCGCTTCCCGCTGATGGTAAGGTCACCTGCCAGCGCAATGGCTTCGAGCAGGGTACAGCTTTCGTTGTTGATTTTGAAAGTTCCCGGTCGGGCTACTTCTCCCAGCACCGAAATGCTGAAATCGACAAAACGTATCGTGATGATGGGCTCTTCGGTGATGTACCGTGGATATATCAGACTTTTAATTTTTTCCGATAAGGCTATCTTGGTCATTCCCTCCACGCTGATTTTGCCTATCAGCGGGAAATTGATAAAACCCTGATTATCGACTAAGTAATTTTGCAATCCACCTGAACCACTGGTCATAGCTGTTGCATTTGTCTGGCTGTATTCACCCATTCCCGTGGTGGGTACGAGCGAAAGATTGAAGGGCTTAGCCAACTCCGGAGTAAATGAATTGACGGTGATGGTCATTAAATCACCTTTTTTTATAATGGCATCGGGTATGGGAGCCATACTGGTGGAATCCATCACTGCCGCCTTACCTGCTCCCTGCAGATAGGTAATTTCTTGTGATGCTTTACATCCGCTCAACAGAATAACGGATAATAAAAAAACAAATAACGAAATCGATTTTAAGCGCATAATTTGTAATTTGGTTAAAATTTCTGTGTGTCTGTATATTAAGACTACAAAAGTAATCAAAAAAAACACATAGAACTTACAAAATTGTGAAAAAGTGATTGTTGAGTGGTTAATCAGGTACGAGTTACAAGTTACAAGTTACGAGTTACGAGTTACGAGTTACGAGTTACAAGTTACAAGTTACAAGTTACAAGTTACGAGTTACGAGTTACAAGTTACAAGTTACGGGTTACAAGTAAAAAACGCTAAACGATTCAACAATTCAACAATTCAACAATTCAACGATTCAACAATAACTTAATAACTTAATAACCAATAACCTCATACTCTCTTCCACCGCTTACCAGCGTATAATACTTCCCTTTCAACGCCATTAATTCAGCATGGGTGCCCTGTTCGGCCACTTCACCTTTGTCAAGCAGATAAATACAATCGGCCCACTGCACGGTGCTCAGCCGGTGACTGATTATCAGTGATGTTTTATTTCTGGAAAGTTCTTTCAATCGTTCTATCAGTTGACTTTCAGAAATGGCATCCAGTGCACTCGATGGCTCGTCCATGAGCAGCAGGGGAGCATCGCGGTAAAAAGCCCGGGCAATGGCCATTTTCTGCCACTGACCGATGCTGAGTTCCTCGCTGCCATCAAAAAGAGTGCCCAGCAGGGTCTGGTATCCGCGGGGGAGATTTTCGAGTGTTGCATCAATGCCAGCTGCTGCAGCCGCCAGGCGGGCTTTATCCGGATCAGCTTCTTTGCTCACATCGCCCAGCAGGATATTCTGCATGGCTGAAACCTGATACAGCGCAAAATCCTGAAAAACTGCGGCTGAATTCTCACAAACAGCCTGCTGACCGATGCGCCGGGCATCCACTCCGTCAATCAGAATAGTTCCAGCATCGGGTTCATAAAATCCGCAGAGCAACTTCACCAGGGTGGTTTTACCCGAACCGTTTTCACCGACCAGCGCCACTGTTTTTCCGACAGGAATGCGAATGGTAACATCTTTCAGGGCATTGCGGTTGCTGTTTTCGTACCTGAAACTCACCCTGTCGAAGCGGATTTCATGCTCCAGCGTAAAAGGCTTGTCGACAACCAACGTGCTCTTGTTATCCGGAATTTTCAGAAAATCAATCAAGTCCTGCAGAAAGGTATTATCCTCCATCAGCCCGGTGAGGCTGCGGAAAAAATCGTTCAGTGTGGAATATCCCCGCTGAAAAGCGAAGAAAAACAGCACCACGGCACCTACCGTGAGCGCACCCTGCATGGTGAGATACGAAACAATGCCCAGCGAACCAAAAATAAGTGCTACGGCGAATGCCTGAGCGGCCACGGTAAACCGGAGTTCAGCGCGGCTCAGTGTAATCTTTTCGTCGAAGAGTTCGTCCTGCGTGCGATTGTATCGTCGCTGAAAGAAATCGGAAAAACCAAACAACCGCAATTCCTTGGCAAAGGGGAAAGCGGTCAGCACCCGGTTGTAGTAATACTTCGCCCTTTCGCGGGTGGTTTGTGCATCCTTCAGATGGTATCTTTTACGGGAGTATTTCAGCCTGATGACAGCATCGGGGATTACAGCCACGAGTAAAATCAGGATCAGATACCAGCGAATGCTGATAAACAAGCCGATCAGCACCACACCCGAACTGATGGTGCGGATAAAGGTGAGCAGCGCAGTGAGTATTTTTACCGGTCTGAATGACGCTTCCTGCACAGCACGGTGCATTTTGTCCTGCTTCTCCGGATTTTCATAGACCGACAAACCCAGCCTTGTGTGCTTCTCGTGGAGGTCGGCATACACCTGCCGGGTGACCGACTGTGACATCTTTTCGGTAAAATAACCGTAGAGCTGATTCAATACCGAACTGCTCAGAAAGA
>CALMZF010000198.1 GCA_937870645.1 uncultured Paludibacter sp.
TAATAAATAAGGATAATTCAATCAGGGATTAACAGTAAGGTAGTGAAACAAATTTTCAATTATAATTTTCTGTGTCAATTCGTTCATTTTTCACTGTTGAGCCAGGTAAGCTTGTGCCAGATACCTTCGAGTGGTCCGTACCGGTGTGTTTTTTGCCAATACTTGCAGAAATACCATTGCAGTATCAACAGCGCCAATCCGATAATCAAACACATACTTGCACCGGTTAATCTGTATAGACCCAGTCCAAATCCATAATAAATGGTAGCACCCAGGATAGACTGAATGATGTAGTTGGACAAGCTCATTTTTCCCAATACCGAAAAGACATTCAGGACAGTTTGCACTCGTTTTCGCTGAAAAAACAGCACGAAACCGGCTATCAATACAGTCATAAAGGCGATGTTCGACCAGGATTTGATGATCAGTGTCAGCGGTCTCAGCATAGCTTCGTTGGGTATATTTTCGGGGGTTAATCCAAGACTTAAAAGATACAGCGGAACAAATACAACGGAGGAAATCAGCAGTGTATTAGTCCAGAAACTGTTATTTTCGGGTGAAGGGAGAAATTTTCCGGTACGTCCAAGCAGCATCCCTAGCATAAATAAACCGGGCGTCTGAAATACCCGTCCGGCTTCCCACGTCCACAGATATACACCTGCTTTTCCGTTGGTCAGGTTACCAACTACGGTTTGGATGAATGAATTTCCGCTGATATATTCATTCATTTTACCAAAATAAACCCACGATGCAGGATCGGCCAAATCCTGAGCTGGGTGGGTGAGGGCAATCAGGAATTTTCCCCATTCCCAGGGCTGAAAGATAAGGATACAAGCCGTGATGAGTACTGCTTTGTTGTTGAGCCGGGCTACCGGAATAAGTGTGAAACCCAGCAGGGCATAAATAGTGAGTATATCGCCCTGATAGAAAGCAGAATTGATGATACCGAAACCAAGTAAAAGTAACAATCGCCAGGCAAACCGCAGACGGAAATCTTTCCCTTTTTTCGCCTGATTGTGTTGCATGATGTAGAATGTAAACCCGAACAGCACTGCAAAAATTCCATATGCTTTGCCGGAGAACAGAAAAAACATCGTATTCCAAATTCCTTTATCCAGGCATACAAGCCAGGTCGGGAAACCTTCGGGAAGATACCACACATCAAAATGTTCGAGATTGTGCAGCAGAAGAATAGCTACAATGGCAAAACCACGGAGAGCATCAACTACCTGAATGCGTTCGGTGTAAGCGGGAGTGGGAGAGTTCATGGGTAAAAAAAGATTATTGTAGAAAATTAAAAATCGGTTTGTGGAATAAGTAAAAAGAATGAAAGTTGTAAAAAAACAAGCACCGGATTACAAGTTTTCGCCTGCTATCCGGTGGTAAAAAAGTACGATATAATCCGGATTTATACTTCCGGTTTTTCCGGTTTATTCTTTCGTAACAGGATGTATATAATAGGCAAAATACCCAGTGTATTCAGAAACGCAATCAGTATAAACCAGATTAATTCATTGTTGCGGGCTGATTTCCATAACCCCAACAGTTTCCATACAGTATCCCAAATTGCCAGAATTACGATGAGTGGAATAAACCACCAAAACTGAGTAATAAAATCATTATAACAGTTCATAGTGTTGAATGATTAATGATGAACTAAAATAAGAATTCTTTATTTGTTACTGATAAAAGATATAAGCGTTAGATTTCATTCAGAATTTTTTGTTTTTCCTTTTCATAGTCTTCCTGACTTATAACCTTTTCGTCGAGTAATTCTTTCAGTTTGCGCAGGCGGTCGGCTGCCGATTTGTCATTTACCTTCCGGGGTGCTGTTTGTAACTGATCCTGAGTTGAGCTTGCATCCTGAATTGTATCAGTAAAGGGTATCAGCTCATAGCTATGTGTTGGCTTGTATTTCATAGTCCAGAGAAATGGTATAAGAACCAGAACGCCACCGACAATAGCACCTGCATCAACTTCTTCATTTCGTGAAAATGAAGTGTAAAGGGGTTTATAACCGTCTAGTTCGAGTTTTAGGTCATTTACGGTTCCAACTATTTTTGTATCGCTGTGGAGATAAGGAGTTTTTCCTGCTAATTCACCATTCAGATACACTTTCGCTCCGGTAGGGACGGATTGTATCATGGTACTGCTGGCACAACCAGCAAACAGAATGGAAACGGCCAGAAGTACCGCAGCCGGTTTAATAAATACGGATTGTTTTCTCATTTTCTAATGATTGGTATATTACAAACTTAAGTGTTAATAGTCCGGCAAATGTATTAACAATTTTCGATAATGCCCAATATCAGGGGATTTTTTTGAAATATTTTTCCACAAAACTATTTGTAACTAATTCTTAGCTGAAGAAAATCCGGAAATCTATGTTATTTCAACATTACACCGGTCATGGATAGGGAGCCCATACAAATCTCGTTGTTGAAAAACGATATCTCATCTTTCTCATCCTGCAATCCAATTATATACAGCAAAGGAAGATAATGTTCGGCTGTAGGAATAGCCAGCCGGAATTCAGGTCCCTGTCCCCTGAAGTCAATCAGGCGATTGTGGTCGTGATTTGATATGCTTGTTTTCAATTTTTCATCCACCTCATGCGCCCAGTCGTAGCCCGAATCGGGATTTTGCCAGTCAACTTCCCGCAGGTAACTCATTTCCTGAGCCATTTCGTAATGCTGACGGGGCGTCATGTAGCGATTAAGGCTCATTTGTATTACCGGAATGTCGGCTTGCGGATACATGTGCACCAGTACCGACCACGTGCCGTGATCCAGTCCCCATTCTGTTTCGTCCAGTCCTGCAGCCTGTCCTTTCATTGTCCTGCTTATTTTACTTGCTAATTCGGGATTTCCGCTTGCCGGATATTCCACATTGAATAATGCCCGTGGAAATCCACCAAAATCGTGTATGGTACGCGGTGTAGGCATTGCTGTTATAAAAGTTCCCTGTGTTTCCCAGTGAGCCGAGATGCTGAGAATGGCTTTTGGGCGGGGAATGCTTTCTCCCAGCCGATGCCATGCCTGAGTAAATTTGTTGTCGTCAATGGCATTCATCGGATTGCCGTGACCGGCAAACAATACCGGCATTTTTTGTGTCTTATTTTCCATTATTTTGTGATTGTTGTTTATTACCCGATTAACAACCGGGAGCGGAATTTGTTTTCCTGATCCTGCTGCAACAAAAAAAACAGTTCAATTATTCCGGAATTAGTAGAGAGTAATCCATCTGTTTTCAAAAAAACCGAAATTTTGATTTGCTTCAAAGTATTGATTATTTTATAATTATTACTATTTTTTTGTAGCCGACTTGAAGTTATTTTAATATTTGGTCAGTAGATGATAAAATATCTCAGTTATTTCAGGTTTCTGTTAGCCTATTTCAAAAATACTATTAATTAAATTACAAAATCTCAATGAAAAAATTTTTATCAATTCTATCAATTATTACCTTGTTTTGTCTGTACGCCTACAGTCAAAAATCAATTACATTCCCAAACAGTACAGCTACTTATGGATATGCTGCCCATAATTCGGCATTAAACCTGGCAGACAACCAAAGTTTCACGGTTACTGTCTGGGTAAAAACCACTTCCTCCACCAATCAGCTATTATTAGCAAAACGATTGAATGCTGCCGGATCCTGTTACGAACTCTGGCAACTGAACGGCTATTTTGCCGTGAACTATACACATTCCAACGGATTATCTTCAGGTCTTCCCGGTGGCAGTCTTTACAAAATCAATGATGGAAAATGGCATCAGCTTGCATT
>CALMZF010000199.1 GCA_937870645.1 uncultured Paludibacter sp.
TGTAGGATCACCTACGGGCAGTTTGTCCATTTCAATCACTCCACCGGTAGCTTCAACCAGTTCGGAGAGGCAGTTGAGATGGCCTCCGGCTCCGTGATCATGAATGGATACAATCGGGTTATGATCCGATTCGGCAAGGGCACGTATTACGTTTGCAACCCGTTTTTGCATTTCGGGATTGGCGCGCTGCACTGCATTCAGTTCAATGGCATTGGCGTATTGGCCGGTTTCAACCGACGAAACAGCACCACCACCCATACCGATTCGGTAGTTGTCGCCACCCATCACCACCACTTTCTCCCCGGGAGCAGGTTCACCCTTGAGTGCATCACGGCGCGAAGCATAACCCACACCTCCTGCAAGCATGATTACCTTGTCGTATCCGTATGTTTTGTCGTTTTCCTGATGTTCGAATGTAAGCAACGAACCGCAGATGAGCGGTTGCCCGAATTTATTTCCGAAATCGGAAGCGCCGTTCGAGGCTTTAATCAGTATTTGTTCGGGAGTCTGATAGAGCCATTTTCGTTCTTTCAGTGTTTTTTCCCAGGGCTTCGAAGCGTTGCGGGGATAGGAAGTCATGTACACTGCTGTACCTGCTATCGGCAAGCTGGCTTTTCCACCACCCAGCCGGTCGCGGATTTCACCGCCCGTTCCGGTAGCTGCACCGTTGAATGGCTCCACGGTGGTGGGGAAGTTATGCGTCTCGGCTTTGAGGGAAATTACTGATTCAATATTTTTTGTTTCAAAAAAATCCGGTTTTTCGTCCGATTTTGGCGAGAATTGTTCGATGACAGGTCCCCGGTTGAATGCCACGTTGTCTTTGTATGCCGAAACCAGGTTATTCGGATTATCGAGTGAGGTTTTTTTTATGAGTTTAAATAGCGATAATTCCTTTTCTTCGCCATCTATGACAAACTGTCCGTTGAATATCTTATGGCGGCAATGTTCCGAATTAACCTGTGAAAATCCGAATACTTCGCTGTCGGTCAGTTTACGACCCATTTTTTCGGAAATGCTGTTGAGGTATTCTATTTCATCATCGCTCAGTGCCAGACCTTCTTTGGCGTTATAGGCAGCAATATCATCGATGTTCTGAATTGGTTCAGGCAGTTTGTTGATGGTGAATATATCCTGATTTAGTTCAGTGTAAATACGCTGGAGCATGGGGTCATGATCATCTTTTTCCAGAACCGGTGAGAATTCTTCAATTCGTAAAATGCCCTTGATACCCATATTCTGAGTAATTTCCATGGCATTGGTACTCCAGGGTGTTATCATCTCACGTCGTGGTCCGATAAATTTTCCAGAAATTTTATCTTCTTTCAGCAACTCAGCATCTCCGAATAACCAGATGAGCTTATTGATGTCGAAATCCAGTGGTTGTGGTGACTGTACTGCATAGATTAATTGGTCGGGGGTTCTGAAAAATAAGATCATGGTGTGAAAGTATTACAGTGGTTTTTGAATAATATATGCTTTGAGGTTGAATTTAAAACATTGAATGATAGTGAGATAAGTTTTTATTTGCAATTTCTAAATTCTTCAGCAAAGATAATGATTTTAAACCGTGCAGGGAACAGAAGCGGAGGTTTTTTCTTCAAATATCACGATGTGTTTCATTAAAATAAAAACCAACGTGTTGTGCAACTTTTTTTTGACTTCGAAATAGTCATTAATTTTAATATACAGCGTATTTATATCGCTTAAAGTTAAGTTTACCGGCAAATCGTATTTGCAAATTAACTTAGTCTAAAAAAGATAAAGGCAGACATGCTGTCACAGTCCGCCTCTTCGCTTTAAATCATTGAATTCAAGATGTTTATTATCTTTTCTTTAGTACAGAATACAGCCACAGTATAAGGATGGCTCCACCAGTGGCAATGATCAATGTTCTGATACTGAATTCATTTACTGTACCAAGTCCAAAGAATGAACCTATCCAACCTCCGATGATTGCTCCAATAATGCCAACAATAATTGTGATAATCCATCCGCCGGGATCGGGTCCGGGATGAATGGCTTTAGCCAATGCGCCTGCAATAAGACCTAACAGAATCCATGAAATAATTCCCATAATGTAATTGTTTAAATTTTATGAATATAACAAAGACATGAAGGATTAGTTTAATCGGAATGAACAGATTAGGTAGAATGCAGGTGGTTGAAAGAAATATGCCCCCCTGCCCCCTAAAGGGGGAGAAAGAGAAGACTCTGAGCAGTTGGATGTCTTCAGCACTTTTGTGGTTTTATTAAATATAAGAAGTCCGGAAACAGATTTTAATTTGCTGAATGTATATATCATCACTATTAAATCTCTTTTTCAGGATACCCCTTCCTTTTCTCTTTTGATAATTCTTTTTTCAATCGCTTTAATATTTTCGGATATTTGACAGCAACATTCTTCTTTTCACCGATGTCGCTTTTCAGATTATAAAGCTGATCCAGCGGTGAGTTTCCAAGTTCGGTATTGGTGGGTATTAACATCGCAGGGCCGTTTCCGGATTCAATGTATTTCCAGCCTTTTGCATCCTGAATGGTCAGCTTGTTGGATACATTTTGTTCAATCAGGAAGTTGCGACTTTTAAGGTTTTTGCCGGTTAGTACTCCGGAATAATCCCGACTGTCGGGTGCTGAGAGTGCAGGAATATCGGCACCAATTATTTTTGCAAGTGAAGCCAATAGGTCAATCTGAGAAAACAACACATCTGAAGTACCTGTTTTGTTGATTCCATTTTTCCATCGTATCATGAATGGAACACGTGTACCTGCCTCGAAAGCTGAATATTTGCCTCCCCGCATTTCTGCTGAAGGTTTGTGATTGCCCAATAATTCCACCGCTTTGTCCTGATAGCCATCATCAACTACAGGTCCGTTGTCACTGCTCAGAATAATGATAGTATTATCAGCAATATTGAGACTATCCAGCGTTTGCATTATTCTCCCCACACAGTAATCGAACGAAAGAATGGCATCGCCGCGCAGTCCCATTCCGCTTTTTCCCTTGAAACGGTCATGAGGCATACGTGGTACGTGAATATCATTAGTGCCAACATAAAGGAAAAATGGTTTTTGTTTGTTTGACTGAATAAATTCAAGTGCTTTGCTGGTTATACGGTCGGCAATATCCTCGTCGTGCCAGCGGGCTGATTTTCCGCCTTTCATATAGCCAATTCGCGATATGCCGTCAACAATTGCCATATCATGACCGTGTGAAGGATGAAGTCGCAATAGCTCCGGGAGGGTTTTTCCGGTCGGTTCACCCTCAAAATTAGTAGTATAACTTACCTCTATCGGGTCATGGGGATCGAGATTAACCGCTTTACCATTCTCAATATACACACAGGGAACACGGTCGGCTGTGGCTGCCATAATAAATGAATAATCAAAACCCAACTCTTTCAACCCCGGTGTTATTTCGCCATTCCAGTTTTGCTTACCGGTTTCGTTGCCAAGACCCAGGTGCCATTTCCCAACTGCTGCTGTTGCGTAACCTTCCGATTTGAACATGTCAGCCATAGTGAATTGGTTGGGGTCAATAATCATAGCAGCATCACCGGCAGCAATGCCTGTGCCATTCTTACGCCAGGGATACATGCCTGTAAGCAATCCGTAACGGGATGGAGTGCTTGTAGCCGATGTGGCGTGCGCATTGGAGAAACAAATGCTCTGATCGGCCAGCCGTTTTACATTGGGGGTATGAATGGTGGGTGAATTTTTCAACCATTCCAGGTCGCCGTAACCTATATCATCCGCCAAAATCAGAACAACATTGGGCGGTGGGTTATGTTGGCCAAAAAAACTTACCGGCAATAAAGAAATTGTAGATAATGCAATATTGATTTTTGAATTCATATTATATTGTAAATTGGGGCTGTAAATGTTTCGGTACACTGTCCTGCAAAATATTATGAAACTCTTTACCTGCAAGTTACAATGGATATTTCATACGGATAGGGTCATCATACTGTACCTGCAACTTCCAGAGTTGTTTTTTCAGCTGCTTAATTTTTTTTCCATATCCCGGATTTTCTATCAGGTTATTCATTTCCGAAGGATCTTTTTTCAGATCGTAGAGTTCCCAGGTATCAATATCGTTGTAAAAATGAATTAATTTATATCGTTCAGTTCGGATGCCATAATGCCTTTTGACCATATGTTCAGCCGGAAATTCGTAGAAATGATAATACAGCGCTTTTCTGGCTTTTTTCAGGTGTTTTCCTTTAAGTATTGGCAGATAGGATTCGCCCTGTATATCCGATGGAACTTTTGCACCGGCAATTTCCAGGAAAGTAGGAGCGTGGTCAATATTCTGAATCATCTCTGTTGCTTTTCCGTGGGCATTGTATTTTGCGGGTAAACGCATGACTAATGGTGTTCGAAGCGATTCTTCATACATAAACCGTTTGTCGAACCAGCCATGTTCGCCCATATAAAATCCCTGATCGGAAGTGTAAACGATGAGCGTATTTTCAAGCAGGTTATTTGCCTCCAGGTAGTCCAGTAAACGACCGATGTTGTCGTCCATTGCTTTCACGGTTTTCAGGTAATCCTTTATATATCGCTGATATTTCCATTTTACCAGTTCCTCACCCTTCAGGTTACGCGAAATGAAATCTGTTTTTATGGAATCATAGACTTCGTTCCAGGCGGCTTTTTCAAGGGCATTCATCCGGCCATAGGTGCCCGTCGAATCGCTGGGGTTGAACATTCCGCTGAGTGGCGATTTGGTGTCGGGCGTTAGGTTCATTTTCAGGTCATATACAAAATCGTAATCTTTCGCCAAAGACATTTCCTGTTCTGCAGCAGCCTGACGACCCTTATAATCATCAAACAGATTGTCGGGATAGGGATAAGTTTTATTCTCGAATGCTCTCAGGTCTGTAGACTTGGCCATAAAGTTACGATGTACAGCTTTGTGATGTACAAAGAGACAAAAAGGCTTGTCTTTCTGTCGGTGCTCCAGCCAGTTGATACTTTTATCGGTAATCAGATCGCTCACATACTGCCCCGGATATGTTTTCTTTTCATCTTTGGTGTACATTACCGGACTGTAGTAATCACCCTGTCCGGGAAGTATTTCCCAGTAATCGAAACCGGTGGGATTGCTTGCCAAATGCCATTTTCCCACCAATGCAGTCTGATAACCGGCGGTCTGAAGCAGTTTAGGCATGGTTTGCTGGTTTCCGTCAAAACGGTCGCTGTTATTCCTGAAACCATTCTTGTGACTATGTTTACCGGTGAGCATACAGGCGCGGCTGGGCCCGGAGATTGAATTGGCCACAAAACTATTGGTGAAGAGTATGCCTTCGCGGGCAATCCGGTCGATATTGGGTGTGGTGATACCAAACCGCTGATCGTAGCTGCTAATTACCTGCTGTGTATGGTCATCGGACATGATATAAACTATATTCAGAGGTTTCTGGTTGGGAGTTGCAGCCAGTAGTGGCAGTAAACCTGCTCCACCCAGCGTGGTGAGCATGGCTCTGGAGGGAATGTTGATTTTAGACATCAGAATTGAGTTAAGGTGTGACGAATAGTGTGATTTTGTATTGATTCAAACCCGATGTTACGGGATGTTTTCACCCACAAAGATACTATTATTAAACAAATTATTTTAGCAATGTAATGGTTTTTAGAAAAATAATAAAAAAAATCCGATTAAAAGTAATGCGCCATTCAACTGTGATAATCCAACTTTTTTAAGATCTGTTCTTTTTCTCAATTCACTAAATAGTTATTTCCTTTATTTCTCCTGCCACTTCAAGGCCAGCATTACGGCCGGTATCTTTCAGGATAATGGTGTTAGTCTTTTTGTCGATGAGGCACACCTCGATGCGCGAGGTCATGCTTTCTTCTATTCTTCCAGTCATAAATCCCGAAATGGGTGAGGCGAGCTGAGTTACAGCTTCCCGATGAGCCAGTATTTCCAGCCGGTAGTTTTTATTGTCCATAACGAGTTGTACATGGCGGCTGTCTGCAAAGGACCTGAGTAGCCGGGTACCGTTGTAGGTAGTGAATTGTATCAACCTGTCGTGGAGCCAGATACCCGCTATAAATCCGGTAAATGAACTGCCCAGCCAGGGGATATTGGCCACCGATGCCTTCAGCGAAATTCCCGGTACACTGAAATGGTTGGTCTGCATCCAAAAGTAGGCGGATGGGAACGATTGTCCCCAGTCTTTTTCCATGTAGCCACGTCCGTTGGTGAAGTCGATGGTTTTGCCATGTATAGTGAGCGCACCATTAATGATGTGATCCATGCTCAGAATTCCGTGATAGCATTCCATAAAGGGAACAAACGTGTATGGGCCCATGATGCCGGGCGAATACCACGGATTTGGCCAGGGTGTTTGTACTGTAAAGGTTAACCTGCCTGAAGCACCCGGCAGGTCGAGTTTCAGTGTTGAGTCAGTAAATAAATTATCACCCAGAGCGATTTCAAATTTTCCTTTGCAGGGATGGAAGTCGGATGCTGGGAAAGTATGATATGTTGCTGTTCGCCGTATTCCATCCATCACCTGAATAAAGGCATGCTGATTGCCGTTTGCATCCATGGCAATGCCGGGAATAAAGGCGAATGCATCCGTTTCGGCGGCATTCACCACTTTGTAATACCAACCCTCAAAGTATCGGTTGGTTTTTCCCCGTCCCTGAAATTGCTCGGGATGAAATATAGCGTGTGCGGTGTTGATCATAATATTTTGGTATAAATCATGAATTATACTTTAATAAAACTGCCCCAAGCCTCCCTAAACAAGTTAGGGACAGGTACTAAAGCGGATGTGTAGACCATCTGGGGTTGCTTCTTTTCTTTAAGTCCCCTTTAGGGGATTTAGTAGCCGTCTGGGTTCTATTGGTCTCTGTTCTTTCTGTCTTTATTCTTTCAACCTTTATTCTTTGCTCTTTATTCTTAAAGTCCCCTTTAGGGGATTTAGGGGCAGTTCTACCTCACACCCTGCACAGTATTCTGTCATCTCATCCATAATCAATCCCGGATCAGAACATATCCAGCGATGTTTTATGTTCTTTTCGGATAAAGCCAGATCAAGATGAGACATAGCTATGCCCATATCCACACGTTGCAGGTCGGACGACATGAATTTGCTGTTATAGCCCGGGGTGCGTCGTAAGTAGAAATGAAACACATCACCGATCAATACTATTCTCCAGGGCTGTTTGTTTGAAGCTGAAGGTGCCAGCCGTACCATTTCCAGGAAATAACCATACATTTCCCGTTGTTCCGTTGTAAGCGGCTTCCCAAAGGTTTCTGTGAAAAATAATTC
>CALMZF010000200.1 GCA_937870645.1 uncultured Paludibacter sp.
TTAATCCCTCATTGTCTGGCATTATATTTGACTAACCGTTGATGATAGTTTTTTTTATTAATTCTTTCAATTTTTACAAATCATGAATAAGCTTATTGTTATGTTGGGTGTTTTGCTCTCAGTTCTCACAGGTTGTACCGAAGCTAAAAAATTGACTCAATTTGACCTGCCTGTAAACCAGGAATTTACGCTACCGGCATTACCAATTGTTGCGACAAATACTGAATTTACCACACCAGAGTTTGAAACCAATTACCTGAGTTATTTCGAAACATTTAATATCAATACCGATTTGGTGGAAAGTATCGGAATAAAAAGTGTAGATTTTAATATCACAGCACCGGAAACAGGCGATTTCAGTTTTCTGCAATCAGTAGAAGTCTATATATCGGCCGAGGGGTTGAATCAGGTATTACTCGCATCGAAAAAAAATATTACAAACGCCGGGAAAACCCTGTCACTGGATGTAGACAGCAAGGTTGATCTTAAAAAATATGTGACAAAAAACAATATCAAACTAAATTTGATAGTGAGCACGACCAAAACTACCACAGCAAAATATACTATAGACACTAAGCTCGTTTTTTTGGTGGATGCCAATGTAATGGGGCTTTAACATACGATATTTGCCTGTAACTGAAGCCGGCTTTGAATTTTTTCAAAGCCGTTTTCTGTTTGACCTGAAAAATTTAATTAATTTTACAACCTGAAATTGACAATCAATCCTTGCCCATCAATCCAGACCCTGATGAAAAAAACTGCCGGATTTTTCTTTTGTATTTTCTTCTGTCTGCCTCTTTCAGCTCAGATACACGCCGCAGATTCAACTGTGCAGGTGGCTGGTCACTGGCATATGCACGACAAACAAAACTATCACGTAACTGAAGAATCCAACGTGATTAAGAATGAAGCCGACACGATTAATGCCGCAAAGATAACATATCAGCTTGATATTGAAATACTTGATACTAGTGAAGATTCGTATACCATACAGTGGCTTTCACACGATTACCGGATAATTAAGGCAACCGACCGGCAACTGATACCACTTTATAAACTGGGAGAAAATTCAAGAATAGTATTCCGTACTACTGAGACCGGGAAATTTAAGGAAATTGTCAACGGTGATGAACTCCTGGAACACAACAAAAAGGAATTTGAACTCCTCGTATCCCAATACGATACTATTCCCGCTGTGAAACAATGGATAGATAAGTTTGAAGATCGGTATACTACCCGGGAAACAATCGAAACTACTGCTGCCAGACTGATTAATCAGTTTTATGTGTTTCACGGAGCCAACTATAAGCTTGGCGAGGAAGTTAATTCGCAGGTAAAGTTATCCAATCCGTACAGCGGCATACCTTTCGATGCTGTAATGACTGTTTCGCTCGATGAGATGGACGCGCTCAACGATTATTCAATCCTGAGAATGTGGCAGACAGCCAATTCGGCACAACTGAGCCGGTTTGCCCAAAACCTGATAAAGGAAGTTGCCCGGGAAATGAATGTGGACGTAAAGGAAAGTCTTCAAAACATCTCACCCATGATCAACGAAACCCGCATTGCCTCGCAAATACACGGTTCCACAGGCTGGATAATTTACAGTACGCAGACTACAGAAGTCTCGCTGGATAATGTACTGAATCTGGAGGAAATCACGATTGAACTTCAATAAAATAACAAGAAAGAAATATGACAAAGTATCGGTTTATCATCAGTCTGATTTGTTTTGGGATTTTTATCATCGGATATTCACAAAAATTCGATGCCCGATTGGCCAAAAAATTAGGTGCCGATGAATATGGCATGAAGAGTTATGTGCTCGTCATTCTTAAAACCGGCACCAACACCACAACCGACAAACAAACCCTTGATTCACTTTTCCGCGGTCACATGGACAATATTCAGCGACTGTCGGCTCAGGGAAAACTAATAATTGCGGGACCCATGAAAAAAAATCCGAATAATTACAGGGGAATTTTTATTCTGGATGTAAAAACTCAGGATGAAGCACACCAATTGCTCAGCACCGACCCTACCATCCGCGAAAAGATCTTTGATGTGGAACTTTACGATTGGTACGGATCCGCAGCATTGCCCACCTATCTGCCTGCACATACCAAAATCGAAAAGAAAAGTATTAATAATAATACACTTAATTTAAAGTAATTAGTTGTCATGCATCAAAAATTATTCTTTTTAATCACCCTTTTCACAGGAGTTATTTTCTCATCCTGCAAAACGATACAACCCGAAGCTCCGAAGGAGTCCTATTTGCCTACCGAAATTACTGTAGCCTATTCCGAACTTCCGATTCATATGGAGCTGGACGTTAAGAAGCTTGAAAAAGCCGTTAATACCAGCATGAACGGATTGCTGTACGAAGGTTCAAACATCACCGACAAAGATTTATCGGTGAAAATATGGAAAACTGCAGATTTTACATTCAACATTAATAATAATGCCATCGAATACCGGGTGCCACTCAAAGTTTGGTCACAATTTGCCTGGAAAGTGGAAAAACTCGGATTGTCACTGGCCGATGATTATGAAGCAACCGGTACTATTGCGCTGAAATACAAAACTGTCATCAGCATTGACCGAAACTGGAACCTGGTGGCGCAGACCACATCGCAGGGCTACGAATGGATAGAAACTCCCAAACTAAATATTATCGGAGTGAATGTGCCGGTAAAACCTATTGCTAATCTGGCAATGGCGAAATATGAGAAAATGATTACTCAGCAGATTGATAAGTCATTGGCTGAATTCGCCGATCTGAAAAAACAGGTCACCGATGCCTGGGCAGAGTTGCAAAAACCCGTTCAGACAAGCGTGGAAAATGATATCTGGGTGCGTATTATTCCTAAAGATATACTGGTTTCGCCTTTTGCAACAAAAGCCGGAAAACTCAATATGGATATTGCCTTGTATGGAAAAGTGGAAACAACAATGGGTGCAAAACCGGCTGCCGGCAAACCGGTGGCATTACCTGAATTTAAGTGGATTAACCGGCCACCGCAGCAGTTTAATCTGAATGTGAGTACCGATGTCACTTTCGACAAGATTTCGCAATTGGCTAAAGAGCAGTTGCTCAATAAAACCTTCACAGAAGGGAAAAAGCACATTCAGATAACCGATTTATCCGTTTTTGGCAGCGAGGGGAAGGCTGTTTTTTCAGCTGACGTGATTGGTTCGATCAAGGGGCGGATTTATTTTACCGGAGAGATGCAATATAATCCGGCAAAAATGACCGTGGAAATTATCAATCCCGGATTTGAATTAAAAACGCGAAATGCCCTGCTCAAATCGGCTGATTGGTTGCTTCACGGATTGATTCTGAAGAAAATTGTGCCTTATCTTTCGTACCCGGTCAAAGAATACACCGATGATATGAAAGCAGAAGCCAACACCATGCTTCAAAACTATCAGGTGAGGGAAGGAATAAATCTTCAGGGAAAACTCAATGAACTGACTGTGAAAAGTGTGAATCTTGTGCCCGGTGCCATTCGTATTCAGGCAAACTTGAAAGGCAATGTGATGATTAAACTTGAAAATATGAAATTCTGAGATACATCAGGGGTTATTTTTTCTTTTGCCCCCTTGTTTTTGGTTTCTTGGATTTTTGTTTCAAAGCGTCCTTACGGCGGACTTTCATATTCACCTTTTTATTCTTGTCTTTTTTCTCATGAAAAGCCGGTCCGTGTATTTCTCTCTTTGCAATGAAAGCCACCGAGTTTCCATTCTGAATCTGTGGTATTTCACAGTCGGCCAGCTCCGTTGAAACGACTACATCTTCCGGCATTCGCATCATCGGAATTTTTTTCCCCATCAGCTGCTGAATGCTCTCACGGTATTCTGTATCATCTTTGGTGATAAAGCTTACTGCCACCCCTTTTTTATCCACACGTCCCGTTCGCCCGATGCGGTGCATGTAGTTTTCGGGCTCGTCCGGAATATCGAAATTCACCACATGGGTAATGTCATCGAAATCCAACCCACGAGCTACAATATCGGTTGCTATCAGTACTCTGAGTTTATTATCATTGAATGATTTGAGAGCTTCAAAGCGATTGTTCTGTGATTTGTTGGAATGGATAACCCCCACTATATCAGGAAAAATCGCCGAAATCCGGTTATAAACATCATCGGCCAGTTTTTTGGTAGAAACAAACAACAGCACTTTAGAAAACCCCGGTTCGTTTTTCAGCAGGAATTCAAGCAGATTGATTTTGGTGTTGAAGTTGGGAACTTTAATACCCGTTTGTTTGATATTTTCGAGCGGAGTACCTGTGCGGGCAGCTTCTATGTGTAGCGGATCAATAAAGTAATCGGCAATAAAATTCTGAATTTCCGGGGTCATGGTAGCCGAAAACATCAAATTTTGCCGTTTTTTGGGCAATAAATCCATCACGCGTATCAGTTGCGGACGAAACCCGAGATTTAGCATTTCATCCACTTCGTCGATGATAAAACGCTTCACTAATTTCAGTTTCAGGGTGCCGTTGAGTGCAAAATCGAGTAAGCGCCCCGGAGTTGCCACAAGCACATCCAGCCCATCAAAAATAAGCGGTGCCTGTCGGATCATATTCTCACCTCCATACACACCTGCCACCCTTATTGTCATGTAAGTGGTCAGTTTTTGTACCTGTTCAACCACCTGAACCACCAGTTCGCGGGTGGGAACAACAATTAAAATTTGAGGATGTTTCTCGGGGGTGAACTTCCACTGACGCAGGCAGGGAAGCAGGTAGGCAATGGTCTTTCCTGTACCGGTCTGAGCTATACCCACCATATCGCGTCCCGACATGATGACCGGGTAAGCTTTCTCCTGAATAGTTGTTGGTCGTGTTATGTCCAGGTCATTGAGTGCATTAATAAGCGGAGTATTCAGGTTGAGTTCGGAAAATTGCATGGGATGGATATTTTTTGGCAAGTGTGATGTAATCGAAATAGATGTTTTTAAATCGGGTGCAAAGATACGCTTAAAATATAGAAAATCAACTATATAATAAATTCAAAAACGAAGTGGAAGGTGAAAACTGACATTTTTCGAAATAAAAATACGGATATTTTTGTGACAAAAAAAATTAATCTTCATCCGTTTCAGCTTCTTCTTCTGATTCCGGTAAATCTTTTTTGCACACCAGAATACTCACCTCGTAGAGCAAGTAAATGGGCAATGCCACCACCAGCATGGTAAACGGATCGGTCGTGGGAGTGATTACAGCCGCTACGATAAGAATAGTTACAAAAGCATATTTCCGAAACGTTTTCAGGGCTTTGCGCGAAACCAGTCCGATGCGGTTCAGTGCCAAAATGACAATCGGCAGTTCAAACATGATGCCCAGACTGAAAATAAGAATAGCCAGCGCATTCATGTACGACTGAATGGAAATCTGGTTGGTGACCAAATCCGATACCTGATAGGTGCCCAGAAAACGGATGGTAAGCGGAAAAATAAGAAAATAGCTCACCAGGGCTCCCAGATAAAACAGGAAAGAAGAAGTGAGAAAAATGAGACTTACATTCTTACGCTCATTGGCATACAAGGCCGGATTGATAAACCTCCATATCTCAAATAGCAAATAAGGCATCGATACCACCACCGCCATGATGAGCGAGGAGGTGATGTGGGTGACAAACTGACCCGAAAGATTGATATTGATGAGCTGAACCCTGAAATCATCGGGACACAAGCCCGGCATTTTCAGTTTTTCGCCCAGCAGGCAAAATAACCGATAGGTGTAAAAATCGGAATTGAGCGGAGGCAGAATGATGTTGGAGAAAACATAATCCTTGAAACCAAAAAACACGAACAACAATAGCGTAACAACTCCCAGGCTTCTGAGAATTGTCCACCTTAACGCTTCGAGATGCTCCCAGAAGGTGAAATCTTGTTCGGAATCAGGTTTTCCCAATGTGTGGTTATTGAAAACGAATAAAAAGTCTGTAGTGTCAAATACGGGTTTATTTGTCGGTTTCGTCTTTCAGATCGTTTTTGATTTCATCGTCCACGTCTTTCAGCCCTTTTTTGAAACTGTTCACCCCTTTGCCCAAACCTCTCATCAGTTCCGGTATTTTTTTTCCACCGAAAATCAGCAATACAACCAACGCGATAAGTATAACTTCGGGAGCGCCTAATGAAAAAAGCAGAATATTTCCAGTCATATTTTTAAAAATTAATTTTTTACGGAATTGTTGATGCAAACTTACGTAAAAAATTAAAATAACTGTCTTTGATTACATAAAAAAGCAAACTGTTGAATGCAATTTGCTTCTGAAATAAATGATTTCGTCAAAAAAACGAAATATTAACCCGCATTTTTATAAATGCTTTTACTGAAGAGTGTGGACATTATTATTCTCAAATCCCAGATAAACGTCCATCCTTCGAGGTATTCCATATCGAACTGCACTCTTTTTTCCATTTTCCAGAGTTCATCTGTCAGACCGCGGTAGCCATTCACCTGAGCCCAGCCGGTAATGCCGGGTTTCACAAAGTGGCGCACTTTGTAGTGTTCTATCAGGGCAGAATACTGCTTGGTGTGTTTGAGCATGTGCGGGCGCGGGCCTACTACCGACATGTCGCCCTTCAACACATTGAGGAATTGTGGCAGTTCGTCGATATTCGTTTTACGGAGCAATTTACCCACCTTAGTAATCCGGTCATCATCCTTAGTAGCCTGTCTTGTGTCAGCATCCAGATTGGTTCGCATGGTGCGAAACTTGAGGCAATAGAATGTTTTGTTGTTGATACCGGTACGCCGTTGAATGAAAAAAACAGGCCCTTTTGATTCAAGCTTGATAATCAAGGCAATAAGCGGAAATAGCCAGCTGAAAAGCAGAATGACCACCAACAGCGAAAATCCAATGTCAAACAATCGCTTACCGGCACGATAAGTCAGTCGGTCTAAAGGTATTTCCTGGGGGTTGAACATCATAAATGAACCAACCGCTTCGGTATTTTTCACCCTGGCTTTGAACCATGCCTGATTTACAGGCACATATCTAACCCTTACTCCTATCTTGTTGCATAAGGCGAGCAATTCCCGGGTGAGATTGGTGTCGTAGTATTTTGGGAGTGTGACAAAAATCATGTCAATATTTAATTCATCAGTCAACCGCTCCAAATCATCATACGACCCCAGAATTTTTTTATCACATTTTTTTATGTCATGATTTTCAGAAATAAAACCAACCAGATTGAGCCCCAGTTCGGGATTGTTTTTTATCAGATCACCCAGTATGACACCCGTTCTGTTCAGGCCAAGAATCAACACTCGATGAACGGATAACCCTTTTTTACGCCGGTACTTGTAGATTTCGTAAATCAAATAAAAAGCGACAAGCTTTATCGCATAAAATAATGCCGTGTATTTCAATAGAAATAAGTACGGGGTAGGCTTGTGTAAAAATATCTGGGCTAAAATCAGCAGGGCAATAACGAAAATAATCATTCTATAACTCAGATACTTCACCCGGTTGACAAATCTGTCGCGAAAATAATAGTTTCTTTTGGAGTACAACGAATAGGCAATCAATTCCGAAATATTACCGTGCAGATAAAGTAAACCGATATCGTGCAAATTCATTTGGGTAAAAACAGGACTCAGTGAAAAAACGATAGCTATGGCAACGTTAAGCAGTACCACGTCCAGGATAGCATACATGAATTTCAGGCCTACTTCGTCGGAATCCATAATTGTAAATCTTAAAATGTCAGATAAATAATATATTAAGGCAAAAACGTTAGGTTCGTTTAGTTATTCGGGAATAAGTTTTACAACAATAGCTCTATTTAAGATCCTTTTTATTTATATCCTGAACAGGAACTTCTTCATTTATCAGTAACTTGCTATCGAATTGTAACTCTTCCTGCTTGATATTACCGGTTGAAAACAGCATTTTTTCACGCAATATGTATGCTATGAATTTCACATTGCCAATCAGGTATCTTCGCCACATCCGCCGCGGTTCTTTTATCAGGCGGTAAAACCATTCCAAGCCAATTTTTATCATCCAGGCAGGGGCGCGTTTCACTGTTCCGGCATAAAAATCGAATACAGCTCCGATACAACACACGTGACCCGCTTTGAGGTGATGGAAATTACTGTATGCCCATTTCTCCTGCTTGGGAGCAGTCATCCCCACAAAAAGTACATCCGGCTCATGCTCATTTACAGCATCAATCATTGTGTGGGTGTCCTCATCGCTGAATTCGTGTTTGAAAGGGGGTGAATAACTGCGCACCTGAATGTTGGGATATTCTGTTGCTGCTCTGTTCTGTATAAGCCGGAGTGTGTTTTCGGAACTTCCCAGGAAAAAACATTTACCACCGCTGCGGTTTATTCGCTCCATTTCATACAGGAATAAATCCTCTCCGGCAATTTTTTTTATTTTCCTACCGGTCAGCATCCGCATCGCCATCACTATACTCACACCGTCGGGAAGTAATACATCACAACTTTGCAGCGCTTTGTGAAAATCCTCATCTTTCTGAACAGTATTAAACGAATGCGCATTTAGAGCACCGATAAGTGCCTTTGGTTGGCTGATCTCGTTTAATGACTGATTAAATATTGTGTAATCCTGTAACATTGACTTAACTTTAATATTGTAAAAAAACAACTACATCAATTACAAAATCATACACCTTAGAATGACTAACCGAAACTCTTACATAAAAAAAATCAATCGTTCAGATTACAGTTCTAATTGTTGTATATAAAAAACATTCCATATCCTATATAGTTTTATAATTTTATTAATTTTATAAATTTTAATACTGTAGGCAGTGTTACGTTAGAGGTAAAATCCATTTAATAAATTTCTTTTCACAGGCCCATTTTGTTTGTTTTTTTTACCATTGCAATGAATCACGAAAAATGTAATGACCGCCGAAATCATTATAAAAAGACATTGTTGAACAATCAATGATAGTAAACGTTTAAAAATAGACATTAATAATTCATCCAAACCTATTCATACATGATTGTTTGTCACATGATGACTTTTGGGGGTTAAAGAATATGTTGTTATTATTTGAGTTGCTGAATAGGAAAGAATTCTTACTCTTATCCACCCGGATTGCAATGAACAAAATTACATCCCATCCCATTCTTGATGTTCCTGATGGCGGGGAAACTTCCTTTCAATTTGAAGGAAAAACAATCGTATGCGATAAAGGTATCACCGTGGCAGTAGCGTTGCACCGCGCAGGTTTTTCTGTACACAGTCACAGCCTTGACAATCGCAGCCGAAGTCTTCAGTGTGGCATCGGTAAGTGTGGTGCCTGCGAAATGCTGGTGGACGGAGAGATACGCCGCATTTGTATCACCGGCGTTGACGGAGTACGTGAAGTGCGCGAGGTGCCACGCGATTATTTGCCTCAGACAAAGCAACACGACCCGACAAAATCTGTAAGCGTCTACAAAACGACCGTGGCCATTATTGGTGCAGGACCTGCCGGGCTGGCTTGTCGTGAAGAGTTACGTAAACATAATATTGAGAATGTCGTATTGGACAATAACAATAAAATCGGCGGACAATTTGTGATGCAAACACATTCTTTTTTCTTTTTCGAAAAAGAGAAAAAATTCGGTGGTATGCGCGGGTTCGATATCGCTAAAAAACTTGCAGGAGATAATGAGGAAGGCATTCTGCTGAATAGTACCGTCTGGGATATACTGGATGGAAAACGTATTGCTGCCAAAAATATAAGTACTGAAGAAATTTTTTATGTGGATGCAGACTATCTTGTCGTTGCTACCGGAGCAGTACCGACAATGCCTGTATTTGAAAATGATGACCTGCCGGGAGTTTACACCGCTTCAGTTATACAGAAAATGATGAATACCGGTTTCACCTTACCCGGAAAAAATGTGCTTACTGTTGGTGCCGGAAATGTCGGTTATCTTACATCGTACCAGTTGATGCAGGCGGGGGCTCGTGTCAAAGCTATCATTGAAGCTCAACCGGTTGAGGGGGGATTTCCGGTTCAGGCTGATCGGGTACGACGTCTCGGAATTCCCATTATCACCTCACACCGGCTTATCAAAGCCATCCCCAATGATACACTGACGGGTATCACCGGAGCTGTAATAGCTGAATGCAAAAACATGGAGATTATTCCCGGCACAGAAAAAATAATTGATGACATTGATACAATCAATATATGTACAGGTCTTACGCCTGATAATCTGTTGATTACGAAAGGCAACGAAGTGTTCGGCCGGAAATGTTTCGGAGCCGGCGACGCCATTCACATTGGCGAAGGTACTACCGCTGTATTGTACGGCAAAAAAACAGCCCTCGACATACTACAGGAAATGGGTGTGAAAATCAATTACGAAGAATACCTCAGTCTGACAGAAGAATTTATACAGTCTCAGCATCATCCAGCGCGTGTCATCCGGCAGCCTTACCTGCCCACACCCGGGCGAATGAGTGAAAAACCCTTCGTGCTGATTGATTGCCTGCATAGTTTTGCCTGCAATCCGTGCGCATTTGCCTGCCCCCATGAAGCGATCACCAAATCAACCACCAATTCAGTTCCTCAAATCGATTTCACGAAATGCACCGGCTGTATGGAGTGCGTGCATCAATGTCCGGGATTGGCGATTTTCGGATATGCACCCAAAAATAAGCTGATTTATATCCCTTTAGAGTTTTTGGCTGAAGAAAATGAAACCGTATTTCTCGTTAATAATACAGGTGAAAAACTCGGTGAAGGCGTCATTGTGAAAATATTGCCAAAACCGAACAAAACCAACATCGCTGTTGTGAAAGCTCTAAATCTGAATGAAGAAGAATTATTGCAGGTCAGGGGATTTATTGCTAAGAAAAATTATCCTGAACCGTTGGAGTTGAAACCGGTTGAATTTAAGGAAGAACAGAAAATATACCTTTGCCATTGCGAGGATGTAACCATCGAAAAGGTATTGTCGGCTGTGGGAAACCGGAAATTTATTTCAATCGGAGAAATCAAGCACATCACCCGGTTGGGAGCTGGTGTCTGTCGGGGTCAGTTGTGTACGGACCGATTGAAATCGGTGATGAAAGAGAAGGGAATAACCCTTACCGGAGATGCGGCTCCCCGTGCACCATTGTCAAATCAACTGTCACTGGGTGAATTGATTACGCCCACAAAAAAAGAGAAAATTGTTACCGGAAAAAATATACGCAAAATAGAAGTACCGGTATTGATTGCAGGCGGAGGGATGGCCGGAAGTTCGCTTTATCGATATTTTGCAGAATCGGGATACAAACCGGCTTTGATAAATTCAGGTCGGGGTTCTTCCTGGAGAAATATTGCCGCCGGAAGGGCTGTGTTTGGCATTCCTGAAATTGCCGATATTGCCCGGCATAATCTGGAGATATTCAAAGAATTGCAACAGATCAGTGACATCCACTTTCGCTCTACGCGATTTGTGAATTTTATCCACAACGAGACATTGTACGAAATCATGGAGAAATCGCAATCATGGTCGGGTGGGCAAATCATAGAATGCGAGGATTTTACCAAAACAATTTCGCCTTTCGTTAATCCGGATTTGAAAAAAAACTACCTGGCAGCATTCATTACGCCTGATTGCTGGCAGGCCACTCCGGGTCTGGTCATCGACCTGATACGCTCGCTGGGAAGCAGGGCAGGAGGGACTATTTACGAAGATTGCGAACTGATGGAAGTGCACAAAGAGAATGATAAATTCATTGCTTTGGTAAAAGATAACGAAAGCAACTATATTGAATTTTATACACCGCATTTTGTGAATGCACTCGGAGCGGATGCCGAAAAATTTGCTGCGCAACTGGGCCTCGAAACGGGCTTGTATCCGGTGAAACAACAGGCATTTATCACCCGCCGCCTGCCTAATCTGGGAATTAATAACGAGCCGCTCGATATGCTGATAGACCGAACAAAGGTAAATGGATTTACCAATTTTTACGCTCAGCAACTTCTCGAAACCGGTCAGATAATCGGCTGTGCCGAAACAGCTTCGGAACCGGCCGATGCCAATAAAAACATCCGTATTAACACGCAGGATTTTATCCGGTCAGTCTCCGAAAAATTGGTTAACTGGATTCCGCGGCTTTCATCGGTTGGATTGCAGGCCGTTTGGGCAGGTTATTATGTAGAACCCCGAATGATAGTTGACCCTGAAAATGGCTTATTGGCCGGTTTACAGGGCTCGGGTTTTATGTTCAGTCAGTACCTGGCCAAAATGTATGTGGATAAACTATCTGGCAAAAAAGTGCCCGACTACTTCGACCGGCTGAAACTCGATGGTGACGGTTTTAAAAGAAAAAATATTTGATAATATACACGTATTCAGTTAGTTGTGCATTAGTAATTTTTTAAGAAAAATCCACAATTAAGTCACTGCGAATCAGATTTCGGGTGTCCAGGTAATTGTATAGCGCAACGACGATGTACACTGATGTGTTTCCTTGAAACGGATCAGCCCTTCGTTGGGTATGCCTGATTTGCTCGAAAGCGCAAGGTCAATGTAGTCAAATCCCAGATTTTTGTAATGAATAAATAAATTGAATACCAGAAAATCCATTATCCCAATGGACGTTCGGGGTATAATATCACCCCAGAAAATACCCTGTACAATTTTCGGATGTCCGCGATAAAAAATTGCTGCTCCGATATTATCGCCCTCTTTATTCTTCACCAGAAAAAAATCTACCGGAAACAGCCTGTTCACATCCATCAAATCGTCAAAACTCATAAAGATCTCCCGTCCGAGTTGAGTACGGTTATTTACAATGACTTCATACGATTCCTTCATCGATTTTTCGTCGGTGACCAGACTGAAGGTAAGGTTGTTTTTTATTGCCGATTTACAATTTTCTGCAATTCTCTTCCTTTTCCAGGTGCCATTAAATCGGTTCAGATCTATCCAGCTTACTAAATCCGGAATTTCCAGGGTGTAACCCTGCCTTACGAACGCATTTACAAATTTAGCGTTTATTGAGCTGTTGTAAATGTTGGGCGGAAGTATGAATGACATTTTATTCAGGTGCTGATCCACAGCATATTCCTTCAGCTGAGCCAGAAAATTAAAAATTTCGCTGTAATAAACGTCGTCGTGGGTATAATGAAATCCTCCAAACGGAGCAGAAAAGGGAGAACTGAGTTCGTTGTCCTTCAAGCCGGCAATAAGTCCGAGCGAAATATTTCCTTCATTAGTAATCAAATGTACCACTTTTTCGGTTTTTTGTTTCACCAGATCAATAAACCCTTCTGTGATGTAAGGATGAGGATCTTCCGTAAAATGACTTCTGTAAGTCTCTTTAGAAGTTTCTGTAAGCATAATAATAAAGTTTTAGGTTAATACGTTGTAAACAAATTCTGTTCGATTGTCTGGTTTAATATACTGTTCATTTTTTTTTCAAAAATATCCAGTGTAAATTCCTTTTCATATTTATGCCTTCCGGCTTTTCCCATTTTCAGACGCATGTCTTGATTTTTTATTAAAATTTCCAGTTTTTCAGCCAGGGCTTCTGCATCGTTTTTTGGAATCAAAAAGCCGGTTTTATCATTATCAACAATATCCGAAATTCCACCTTCATAAGTAGATATAATCGGTAATTGATGTTGCATTGCTTCCAGTAAAACCAGCGGGAAACAATCATTCATCGTAGGATGTACAAATATGTCGGTTTCGGTAAATGCCCGATGCTTATCAATTCCAAATTTTTGTCCCAGATATTTTACATTATCAGTTAATTCGTTTTCATTCAGGTAATTGTTGAAATTATCAACATCGATATCTCCAAGTCCGCCAATAAAACTGCAATCGAAATCAACACCATTTTGTTTCAACATGGAGCATGCTCTTAATAATACAAAAACACCTTTTGAATGCATCAGATTAGACAAAAAAAGTATTTTTACCGTTTTTTGACCGGAATCGGTGTGGGTCTCAACGTTTGTCAGGGTGTCTTTTATTCCGTTAGGACAACAAAATATCCTCGAGGAAGGTACGAATGTTTCCACGTCGCGGTACAACTGTCGGGAAAGTAGAATGACATGAGAATCCCGAAAAACAAATCGATATAAAAGATAATTTATTTTTTTTGTTTCATTTTGTTTTACGCCTTGATTATGAAGATGATAAATGCACTTTATGCTGAATATGCGCAATAAAGTGACCAGAAAAATGTCTTTGTAGAAAGCTGTTCCCTTTACTGTAAGCGCTAAGTAGCACAAATCCGGTTTTTTCCTGATGATTTCACCCAAAACCCTGAACCACAGTCCTATAAACCGAAAAACTTTCAATGCACCCGGTTTCCCGGTTTCGCTGACCGTGCGCGACATCAGCAGGTTGAGATAGCGACAGCGGAAAGTACTGTTGATGAGCTCACTATCTGCTATTGCCTTTCCAACCATGGAAGAGCCGTGTACCGGCGGCGGTACATGCAACAAAAACAATATGTTTTTCTTTTCACTCATTTATTCTCCTGTATAGTTCAGCATAGGTATCAATCATTTTATTCATCGAAAAATGTTCATTAACAAACCGAAATGCCTGATTTTTGAGCTTTTCGTAATCGTAGGATTTGTTTTTTATCTTTTCAAAAACCGCCATCAATTCTTCCCTGTTTTCTTTGTGAAACATCAGTGGCCAGTCGTGCGGCAGCGTTTCTTTCAGTCCGGAGGCAAATGTGGCAATTACAGGAATTTTGGCAAAAGACGCCTCGATGGACATTAATGCAAGTCCTTCGAAATGTGACGGCATAAAAAGGTAATCAAAGTCGTACAGTTTCGCGGCAATATCCGGAACAGCCTCATACACAAGCACAGTATCGTAATCATTTGCCAGTTTATCTATCTCGTGTTGAAATGTACCACTTCCGATGATATGAAACAGAAAATCGCCGGGATAAAGCGCGTAAATCATTTGAATACACGGGATAAGAACGTCCATACCCTTATAATCTTCAAATCTGCCGCAAAAGGCAATATTTATTTTGGCAGTATCAATATTGAAAGGATGGGGTTTTCGATCGGGAATAATACATCCGTTATTAATAATCTGTTGATGCACTGATACCGGAAAATGGTATTTTCTTCTGAGTTCATTGTATGCTTTCAAAGTCGGTTCGGAAACTCCGCAAATCCACTCATCGGAGAAGGCTTTTTCGGTATATTTACCTAAATTGAAGTGAGTTGGCCATAATTGTGTGCTGTGAATAGTTCTGATAATTTTTGGTATTTTGATGCCAAAAAATGATAAAATGCGCAACGTGGTGGAAAGCACCAAATCCGGTAAATCGGTATGAGAATGAACGATTTGCGGTTTTTCTTTCAGCAGGAAATATACCAGCCTAAGTGGCCCGGGCAACAAACTCATTCTTTTTGGAGTTTTAGCCAGTGTAATAGTTCTGATATTCTGCGAAACAAGCTTTTGTTTTTTGTTAAGTGCATAGGCATCGCGGGTCGGAAACAGCTCGACAATTACAAACTCAAAATCATCCTGACGGGCTAACTTACAATGCTCGGCTATACTGAGTGCCACATTTTCAGAGCCACCCAATTTGATGGATGCTATCAATAAAAAAATTTTAATCATGTGTCAGTTTCCTCCATTCGTTACGGAACTGCTGTTCGGAATTTCTCATCAGCGATGGTTTTTTTGTCAGATCAGCATCTCCAACGGGTTCGATTTCGGCCAGTAAAAGGGTTAATTTCTCAATAGTGTCATCACCATTCAATGGGTTAAATATCAGTCCGTTGTCAGGTCGGATCAGACACGAAGCTCCTGCGTATTGAGAGCAAAGCACCTTCAGACCGAATATGAGCGCTTCGTTTACTACCGCACCAAAGGTTTCGGATACGCTCGGCAAAACCAGACCCGATGCACATAAATACCAGGCATAAAGTTCCTCACCTTCAAATTTTCCCGGCAATATCACCTTTTCTTCTAAATTTTTTTCAAGAATAATGGCTTTCAACGACCGGAGTTCCGGGCCTTCACCTACCACTATACACACGCAATTACTTTGCTCATGCAGCTTATTACATATTACTCGTAGAAATTGTGGCAATGCTTTTTCGGGAATAAAACGTCCAACGAATAACAGCACTTTTTTTCCATTTAGTTGATATTTCTCTGCATATGTTTTTGCAATTTCTTCAAGTTTCTCAGAGTTACTACGCAGTCTTTCAGGGTTTTGGAGCAGTGGTGAAATAATTAGTTGATTTTCATGCAGTTGAAATTCTTTCTGATAAAAAAGCGAAACTTCAGCCGAATTAACCACTAAAAAATCCATGTATTTCACCGAATATTTTCTTGCTTTGGCGCGTATGCCCGATTGTACGTGATGGCAAATATTTATGCTGTCGTCAATCATGGAGCCGATTTTTTGCCGGATTAAGCCCAGCCGTTTCAGCAGAATAAGATATTGAGTGGTAAATGAAAATTCATAACCAGAAATTATGTCGGGATTTATTGATTTGATTTTTTTCAGCATACCGTACCTGAAAACCCTGCCTTTGTAGCGGGGACCTGTTAACAGCCACGAAACCCTGAAATTCAGTTGTGAAATCAGCCTACTCTGATCCATTTTGTAGCTCCACAAGTTATCATACAGAAAAACTACTTCCAGTTCAAAAAGCAGACTCAGGGCATTGAACTGATCCACTCTGTAGGGTGCCAGTGCCGGATGAAATATAAGTAGTTTCTTTTTTGCCATAAGTTGTTTACACTGTTCAGCTAACGTATAGCCGGTTATTTATCGATTTTATATTTTTTCCAAAGAGATGGAAACAGTACTTTGAGCCAAAGTAAAGTAAATGAATAAGGCAAATAGAGTGGAAAATGTTTCCGGATATAGTACAGATATTCCTGATAAGCCAGGCCGGTAGGGCTTTTCAGATATGCTATCCGTTCTTTTAGCGATACTTCCCGCGGTTTCCAGTTGTGACCATGGTCATCGTCGCACACACCGCATATATGTGGTGCCTGCAACACAGGAATTTTCATTTTCCGTGCTCTCAGCGAGTAATCATAATCGGCAATGCCATGTGTAAATCGGGGATCGAACATCCCGATTTTTCCCAGCACTTCTTTACTCACCCACAGGATGTTAGCATTTGTCAAATCGCATACTTGTGGACTATCAGAAGGTTTCAGGAATTCTGTTTTAAGTATAAAATGATTTGATTTAATAATTGTTCCGCCGTAAGTCATTTTTTCACTGTTTTTTTCTTTGGTTGCACCTGTGTAAATACCTTTCATTCCGTAATTGTCCATCGAGAATTTATCGGTATGGGTTAAATGCTGCAGAAAACCGGCATTTAATATCACATCATCGTTGATTAAAAGATATGCATCATAGTTTTTAACCTTCATGGCCGTTTTCCATGCCAGCCGCATTCCTCCTGCCCAGTAAAGCTGACCGCTGCCCGTGATAATTTTCACTGATGGAAACTGAGCTGATACCGCATCAGCTGTTCCGTCGGTACACCCATCATCCACCAGATACACTTCCATATCATATCCCACAGGCAATTCAGCAGCATACAGGGAGGTCAGACAGCCCAGCGTTTTTGCTTTGCGGTTGTGACAGGTGAGTAAAACGGCTATGTGTTGAGGTTCCATTATTCTTCATTTTTTTTAGTGTCATTCTCCGGATTGAGATAGCGTTTATCAAAAATACCCCGAACCCAGATTGTTACTTCACGGTCTGTCATGCCCCGGAATGTAAATGAGAAGCACAAACCGAGCATTATCCAGAGCATCAGATAATTCAACGAAAAATTATTAACATCTTCCACCCAGGCATAAAGCCAGCGAAATGCAACGTAAAGTCCTATGATTTTGGCATATATGTTTTCCGAGCGGTTGACCGCAAGGAAGGAAGCGCTGAAGAATATCCAAAAATAAAGTATCACCCCAATAATCCCGGTCCAGGTGAAAACATTGGTAATTGCCACCTCATTTTCCAGTCGTTCGTACTTTCCTGTCAGTTCAAACAGTATGTCGCCGAAAGCTTCCGACTCGTTTCCCCGGGCCGGAGTTCGGCCAAAAAGCCAGTAATTATTTTTTTTTGCCGATTGAAGTACTTCTACATAGATGAACGTACGTGTATCAGTTTTCAAATCTATTTTTACGCGGTTACCCTGTTCGTCCACACCGGTTCCTTCGTAGCTGGTTTTGATGTATTCATCCATTTTGAATACATTAAAAATACCGGTGATACCCAAAACGAAAAAAAATATGGGTAAAATCAGTAAGGCCAACCGAATTATTTCCATGGTTTTAACCGAAAGTGTATTTCTAAAATAATAAACCAGCAGAAAAATCAATGGTATGGCAAATTTGATGATAGTGCTGCGTGCTCCCAAATCGGCCGTCAGAACCACCGCTGTAAAAAAAATCAGAATGATTTTCTGACGAAGCGAAAATGCCGGCAAAAACAACAGTAAAAAACTGACGGGTATCAGATAAAATCCGTAGGCATCTGTTCGGATTAATAAGGCAAAAATCAAAAAAAGCGGCAAACCGATTTTAACATAGAAAGAGAGTACGTACTGCACCATTACTTTATTGGTGGCAGAGTAGGCTACCACGGGCAGCAGCAATGCGAATGCGTTGCCGATAAGTCCTTTCCACTCCCAATATCCATCGGCCACAAACATGCCCCGCACAATGCAGATAATATTCCAAAGCAGGTAAATCTCCACAATCCTCAGGTGTGTGGCATTTTTCCTGTCGAAAAAATAAAAATTGGACATCAATAAAACAATTAAAACAGCAACCGAAATCACCCACCAAAAAGTTGTACTTTTCAGATAGGTGAGCAATGG
>CALMZF010000201.1 GCA_937870645.1 uncultured Paludibacter sp.
TGCCCATTGCCAACAGCGAAAATCTGCTGAAATCGTTGCAGGAAAATAAAGTTCCTGCCAAACTGGTGACTTACGACCAGGGTGGACACGGTTTCGGAATGCGGAAAAAAGGAATTCCAGTCGAAAACTGGCCTGAGGAGCTGAAAGGGTGGATGAAGGAAAGAAGACTGATCAAATAATCAAAATAAAAAAGGATTTTGCAGTGAACAAAATCCTTTTCTATTAAAGATACTTCTGATAATCTGATTTTATTTCAGGGGTGTTTCGGAAGACAAAATTATATGAATAACCGTAAGGAAACACGGACAAACAAGCAGACTAAAACCACGTAAAGAACATTCTATGACCTTGATATAAAAAGAAAATTTGAATTTCTGCTTAATTTGTTTGAAATGAGTGCTGATTTTAATTGCAGCAATTTACAAACTCCATTGGCACATTGAATTGCTTTTCAAACAGTTCAAACAGAATTTTCCACTAAAATATTATCTCGGCGACAATGTAAATGACATCAAAATACATCTTATATCAAGATTTTGTTTTGAAGCTAAACAAAATTCCGAATTTTATCCGACAACATTGATTCAAATCTAAGGTAAATTTTAATTAAGTATGCAAATTTTGATTAAATATCTCGCCGAAAAACAATAGTCTTCTGAAAGATTATATCCTGTAAAATATCCTGAAGTAAAATTAATGATTATGCCTGAATATCTATCAAATAACCACATTCTGACCAATTTTCATAAATATGTGTTATCTTGGTCCGTTTTTTCATATAAAAATCACAAATACTTAATTCTAAATATACTTTGAAAAAACAATGAAAAGAATCTTTTTAATCAACACGAGGTTAGTTACCATCCTACTATTTGTCAGCTTTTTATTCCAGCAAAATCTCAAAGCTCAGGTTTCAAAACTGAAGGTTATACCTGAAGTACAACAGTTTACAGCATCATCCGGTACCACATCGATGAGCCGAAAAGTGAAAATACTCGTAGAAACCGTTCACTCAGACAGCCTCATGCCTATTGCACTGCAACTGAAAGATGAACTGAAAACGATGATGAATATCACCGCTTCGATTGCTGAGACAAATTCAACAACATCGAAAAAAAATGAAGTATTGCTGATGTACAGCAAAACCCGACTGAAGAATTATGAAGCCTATAACATGACTATCGGTGAGGGTATCGTCATATCGGGAGCATCCAGACAGGGTACATTCTGGGGCACACGTACATTACTCCAGCTGTTCGAAAATCATAAAAATATTATCCCATGCGGACTTGTATACGATTATCCAAACTATCCAAGCCGCGGTTTTATGCTCGATACCGGTCGTAAATTTTTCACCATTGATTTTCTGCGTCATTATGTGAAATTGCTTTCATATTACAAAATGAATGAATTTCAGATACATCTCAATGATAATGGTTTCAAAAAATATTTCAACGACGACTGGATGCAGACTTACGCTGCCTTCCGACTCGAAAGCGAAAGTTTCCCGGGTCTGACCGCTAAAGACGGTCACTATTCCAAAGCCGAATTTCGTAATCTGCAATTGCTGGGCATGCAGTATGGTGTCAATGTCATTCCTGAAATCGATGCTCCGGCTCACGCGCTGGCTTTCACCCAATACAATCCAAACCTGGCAGCATCAAACAAAGCTTACGGCATGGACCATCTCGATCTTTATAAACCGGAGGTCTATGAATTTCTGGATAAACTGTACGCTGAATACACTACAGGACCCAATCCCTGCTTTGTAGGACCGGACCTGCATATCGGAACCGATGAATATAACAGAGACGAATCAAAAAAATTCCGGGAATTTACAAACCGATACATGAACTATGTCACTCAACTTGGAAAACGTCCGCGTCTGTGGGGCGGCATGAGGTGGATGAATACCGACACCACTTCGGTGAAAGCACAAGGGAACGCGATTATAAACGCATGGAGCCGCGATTGGGTAGATCCCTACAAGTCGCTCGAGGATGGTTTCAAACTGATCAATACCTGCGATGCAATGTTGTACATTGTTCCCGCGGCAGGTTATTACTATGATTTTCTTAATAATGAATGGCTTTATAACAACTACAGACCCGAAAAAATAAACCATAATGAAACGCTTCCTGACTTTACTCCCGGAGTGCTCGGAGGTATGTTTGCAGTCTGGAACGATATCTGCGGTAACGGAATTTCTCATCAGGATGTTCACTATCGCGTTTACAGTTCATTGAAAGTGATAGGAAACAAACTTTGGAAAGTCATGCCTGAACGCACTTATAATGACTTCAAAAAACTGGCCGATACGACTTCTGAAGGACCCGGACTGAATTATTCGGGTGTATACAGCCCTGAAAAACTGAAAACAATTACTTCGAAATTAGGCAGGATAGCTGTTAAATTCAACGGTAACACCAGTCTCAACCTGGGTGGCAGTGATTTTGGTTATAACTACGATGTGTCGTTCGATATCAAACCTGAACCCAACAACAACCCGGACGCTGTAATTTTTCAAAGTTCTTTTTCAAAAATAACGCTGAATACCAATGGTACCGGTAAACTCGGATTTTCACGGGACGGATATGTTTATACCTTTAACTATATTCCCAAAAACGACTGGCAGCAGATCCGAATTCTCGGTGACTTTAACTCAGTTACACTGTATGTTGACAGTATCCGGATTGAAAGACTGGCACCTTACAACATAAACGGCTTCAACTTCCAGCAAACCTTGTTTTTCCCACTCCAGACTGCCGGAGATAAGAAAAACGGCTTGAAAGGTCAGCTAAAAAACCTCAGCATCCAATATCAGGATCTTTCAAAAATAAAATCAGCCTTTGTGGCCAGCAAAACCACACTGACAACGGGACGCTATTACATCAAATGTGGAGAAAAGTACCTTACCAACTCCAAACCAAACGGAAAAGGCGGAGAACCCGAATTTCTCGCTAAAAATTCAGACCCCGATATGCTTGGCGCACAGCAGTGGGACATAACGCTCATACCTTCTACAAACAGGTATAAAATAGCCAGCGCCACAGACCAGAGATACCTGAACGAAATTTGCGCGTTCGGAACTAATCCGTATAATGAAAACTGGAACACGTATAATTTCTACAAAAAAAATAATCTGTATGCCATTCAGAATGATGGTAACGGCGGAACGGGTTTCTGGTTAATAGATAAAAATCGTTTTTATACAGGTGCAGAATCCTACGACGATTCGAATTACGTGGTTGAATTTGTGCCGATTAAAGATTAAAACCAATGCAATAAATGCTATCCGGTTCAACATATGTCAGTTTAAAATGTTATTTAATGTGACAGGCATTTGATACAAAAAGCGGGAAATCCGGTTACTAATAATTAGACAGTTTAATATCATTATGTTTGAAAAAGAAACATCCGAAGCAATTGAGCTGCTGAAAAGAATGATTTCACATCCTTCGTTCAGCCGTGAGGAGAAAACATGCGCCGATCTGATTGAACATTACATCGAAGAGGAGGGATATACCCCTTCGCGGATTGGTAATAATGTCTGGATTTTGGGAAGTAATTATGACAGATCGAAGCCCACGCTGC
>CALMZF010000202.1 GCA_937870645.1 uncultured Paludibacter sp.
ATGTGAGCAAAAAACTCCTCATCGAGGCCTCCGGCTTCCCAATAATCGGCCGAACGAATAAACATACAAGCACCCGAAGCCCAAAAAACATCTTTAATGTCGTCGTATTGGCCCAAATCTTCTTCTACCTCTCCGAATATCCGTCCACGACAAAAGGGATATCCGTACTTGTCGATAAATCCTCCCGCTGCCCCGGCATATTCAAAATAATTTCGCCGGTGATAAGAACGGATTTTCGGCTGGCAGGCAGCAACATCCGGATTTTTAGTCATAAATTCATAAAGAGCTGATAGCCAGTCTTTGGTAACTTCCACATCCGAATTTAGCAGAACATAATATTCGGAATTGATGTTCTTTAGTGCTTTATTGTATCCCCCGGCGAATCCGTAATTTTTCTCAAAAGCATCCACTTTCACTGTGGGAAATTTTTCGGCCAAAAGTTGCAGCGAACCATCGGTGGAGCCATTATCTGCTACAACAATTTCAGCATCCGGTACATTATCCAGATTATTCAGAAGGATAGGTAAAAATTCATTCAGGTACTTTTCACCATTCCAGTTAAGTATTACTACCGATACATTCATATAAGATATCGTTTTTTTTTATTTATCAGCAAATTTCCACCTGCGGTGTGACCAAAGCCAGTAGGCTGGTTCAGCCATTATTTCCTGTTCCAGTAAGCGGATGTATTTCTCTGTAATTTCAAATTTTCCACTTTCCTGAGGATGCAGGCATATGGGTACCGGATTACAGGTATAATATCCCCGTTTCACTCTGCGGATTTGGACAAAATACACCGGAAAATCGTATTTTTTAGCTATTATTTCTGTGCCCGTAATTACAGGAGTACGTTGGTTCAGAAACTGAGATTGATATTTAATCCCTTTTCGGGACGGACTTTGGTCCGAAATAAGGCCTATCATTCCCATTTTTCCCTGTTGTTTTAATGATGACAGGACATCAAATAGTTCATTTACTTCCACATTCACAGAGCCAAAGCGAATTCGTAAATTATAAATCAACCGGTCAAACAGCTTGTTTTTCTGTTGTTTATAAACCTGATACATCGGTTTATCAGCCGGAAGATACATGCTGAATGACGAAGTCCATTCCCAGTTGCCGTAATGCGAAGTGATGAGCAATACACTTTTATTCTCATCGTAATGTTTGAGAAGGGGCTCGTAATTGAGTATTTTCATCCTACGGCTCATCTCCTCTTTGCTGATAGTGGCCATTTTCATACTTTCAAACAGCAAATCGCAAAGATGATGGTAAAACTTCTTTTCTGTGGCCAGTAATTCTCTGTCCGTTTTACCGGGAAATGACCGTTTCAAATTCTCCCTGACCACATTTTTTCGATATCCTATCAGATAATATACTATCAGGTAGGTAAAATCTGACAGGACATAAAGTATCGAAAATGGCAAAAGAGATTTTAATTTCAGCAGCCCGTTAATAATATGATACATGGGGATTAATTATAGCCAAAAAAACACCCGACAAAAGAATGTCGGGGTGCTTATATTGTATTCTGTAGATGATTTTATTCTTCTTCGGAATATATTCCGAGTGATTTTCCATATTCATACTCACCGTCGAGTACCAGCTGAATTTCATCTTCGGTGAGATTCATTTTATCTTTTTTGGAAGCTTTCAGCACAAATTTCATCATTTCTTCTTCATCAATGCTGGCTTCTTCGGTCGATTCTTCATCAATCAAACCATTTTCTTCATAATATTCATAAACTACATCCAACACATAATTGATGACATCGTCGTTGATTCGGGCTTTCTGTTCATCCGGAATCAGTTTAAGAATAAATTTTACGGCATCGTCTTCGTCGTAAACCAGTAAATCGTCGTCTTGTGTTTTCATAATTATAAGTATTTATTTGTTTTTGAATTTCTGCTTAATTGCGTTTCAAAGATAAATGATTTTCTTAACACAATCTATTTTTTTAGTTTTTATTATTAAAAAAGCCGTTTCTAAGTACCAGTTCGTATGATTGTATTATAGCGGTATTATCAGTCAAATTTGGATATTATTTAAAAAAACGCTTATCTTTGTATATTAATAGCAGGCTGGTTTGTCGCTGTTCCGCTCACGCGGAATTGAGGAAAGTCCGGGCAACGCAGAGCACCATATTTCCTAACGGGAAGCTGCTTGTGAGAGCAGAGTAGTGTAACAGAAAATAACCGTCTCCGAAACACATTACCTTATTCCCTCTCCGTTTGGAGAGGGTGCCCGAAGGGCGGGTGAGGTGTAGGGATAAGGGTGAAAAGGCGGGGTAAGAGCCCACCGGTTGTGATGGTGACATCGCAAGCCGTACACCTTATGGGTTGCAAGATCATGTATACCGGCGCAGTAGGGCTGCTCGTCCGATGCCGGGGGGTAGATTGCTAGATTTCGTCAGCGATGGCGAAACCAGATAAATGACAGACACTCCGATTTTTCGGAGTACAGAACCCGGCTTACAGGCCTGCTTTTTTTATAAAATTCCGGGTGCATATTACATGCACTTTCAATTCATATCCGATGAAAAAACTGATTGAAACCATCAAATATCTGTACAATTTTATATTGTATGATATCTGGCGTATAACCGGCAACGAACTGACCCGAAGCCGTCGTTTTTTCTACGGAGTTATTAAGACTATTTATCTGGCATTCAGGGGTTACAATCGCAATAAGCTTAGTGTGAGAGCAGCAGCCCTCACCTACTCCATTACATTTGCTATTGTACCGCTTATCGCATTGATGGTAACAATTGCCAAAGGTTTTGGTATCGAGAGTTTTATCGAAAAAACGCTGCAGGATACCTTTATAGCGCAAGCTAACCTTATTCCGGCTACCATGGGGTTTGTGGAAAAATACCTGGAAACCATGCAGGGAGGTCTTTTTATCGGTATTGGCGTTGCTATTTTGCTTTACTCGGTCATGAATCTTTTCATTCAGATAGAAGCCACGCTCAACAATATCTGGCAGGTACAAAAGTCCAGGTCCATATTCAAGCAATTTACCACCTATTTTGCTGGTGTGGTTTTGTTTCCCTTACTTCTGACCATAACCAGTGGTCTGTCCATCTACATCAACGGTATACTTAAAAACACCTTCATCTATCAGATATACAGTCCGTTTGAACAGTTCACAGTGGCGCTGGTTCCGTACCTGACCGGTATTCTCATGTTTACCATTATTTATCTCATTGTGCCCAATACGCGTGTCCGCTTTGTGAATGCGCTTATTGCCGGTACAGTTGCCGGAATTGCCTTCCAGCTTTTCCAGACACTGTATGTCAACGGGCAGATCAGCTTAACGCGCTACAATGCTGTATATGGAGGATTTGCTGCCATTCCCCTGTTGCTTATCTGGCTGTATGTGTCCTGTCTGATTTTTTTGGTAGGAGCCGAAATTTCGTACGTTTCCCAAAATCTTCGTAACTTCGACTACGAAGTGGATACCGATAATATCAGCAACCGGTATAAAACGTATCTTGAATTTTTTGTAGCCTACATCATTGTCAAGCGGTTCGAAAATGATAAACCTCCAATGACTGCCGAGGATATTGTGAATGAATATAAACTTCCGATACGGCTGCTGAACCAAATTTTATCCATTCTGACAAATTCAAAAATAATAATCGCTGTAAAACAGGATAACAACGAAACTGCCTATCAACCTGCATTAGACATTAATCTACTGACAATGAATATGATGTATTCCAAAATTGATCTGCGGGGTTCGGATATGTTTCTCAATTTGAAAAATGATGAGATGGACGCATTCTGGCATAAAATGCAGGAACTTCAGGCTAAAACCGACAAAATACGCGAAAAAATACTACTGAAAGACCTTTAATTGCTTATTGTCTGAAATTTTTACTCATCCTGAATTGCAATTACTCACAACTTATAAACACTTTTTATAGGTCAGTAGTACTGTTAAATTGCAAAAAAACAGCTATCTTTGCAGGAATTTGCAAAAAATCAATACAAAAAATCAATCAGTATATTACTAATCGGAGTTATACTGATATTCAACAAGATAACATTATTAAAAACGATACAGATTTCAGAAATTTCACAAGAATAGCTGAAATGAAATCAACAAAAAATTATTAGAAATATGGGATTTAACGATATTCTGAAAAAGATAGTAGGCAGCAAAGCCACGCGCGATATGAAAGAAATATCGCCGGAAGTTACTAAGATAAAGGCTGTATATGAACAAATTAAAAATCTGAGCAACGATGAACTTCGCGGACGTACCGAGCTGCTCAAAGCCAGAATTCAGGAAGCCATCGCTCCCGAAAATGAACGTATTGAACAACTTAAAGCCACTATTGAGGAAACCGAACTCCACCTTCGTGAAAAAATTTACAACGATGTGGATAAACTGGAAAAAGAAATTGTAGAGAAAATAGCCGTTGTGCTCGACGAGATACTTCCCGAGGCATTCGCCATAATGAAAGATACGGCACGCCGACTGAATGAAAACAGTGATTTGGTTGTTACCGCCACTCAATTCGACCGTGATCTGGCTGCAAAGTACGACTTTGTATCTATTGAAGGAGATAAAGCACACTTTAAAAATGAATGGATTGCCGGGGGCAACCTGATAAAGTGGGACATGGTGCACTACGATGTGCAGTTGTTTGGTGGTGTGGTGCTTCACAAGGGAAAAATTGCCGAAATGGGAACCGGTGAAGGTAAAACACTGGTGGCCACCCTTCCGGTTTTCCTCAACGGACTGACACACAGAGGTGTGCATGTGGTAACTGTGAATGACTACCTGTCAAAACGTGACTCCGAATGGATGGGACCATTGTATATGTTCCACGGATTATCAGTAGATTGTATCGACAAACATCAACCTAACTCCGAACAACGCCGTCAGGCATACATGGCCGATATTACCTTTGGCACTAACAATGAATTCGGTTTCGACTACCTGCGCGATAATATGGCCAACAGTCCGATGGACCTGGTACAGCGCAAGCACGTTTATGCCATTGTCGATGAGGTTGACTCCGTTTTGATTGACGATGCCCGTACTCCATTGATTATTTCAGGCCCTATCCCCAAGGGCGAAGAGCAATTATTCGAAGAGCTTTGTCCCAAAGTGGAAAAACTGGTGAATGCACAGCGGACACTCGTAACCAAATACCTGGCCGATGCACGTACACTGATGAAATCCGACAATGAAAAAGATCGTGAGGAAGGCACACTGGCATTGTTCCGTTCGTATAAAGGGATGCCTAAAAACAAGCCCTTGATAAAATACCTCAGCGAGCAGGGTGTAAAAGCTGCCATGATGAAAGTGGAAGAGATATACATGGAGCAAAACAACCGTCGCATGCCCGAAGCTACCGATCCACTGTACTTTGTGATAGATGAAAAAAATAATTCGATAGAACTTACCGACAAGGGTATTGACCTGATAACCGGAAATTCTGATGACCCTTACTTTTTCGTACTACCCAACGTGGGTGACGAAATAGCTGAACTGGAAAAAATGCCCGGTTTAACTCCAGATGAAAAACAAAATAAAAAAGACGAAATTCTTCAGAATTATTCCATTAAATCCGAGCGTGTACACACCATCAATCAGTTGCTGAAAGCATATACATTATTCGAAAGAGACACCGAATATGTGGTTCTTGAAAATAAAGTAAAAATTGTGGACGAACAGACGGGTCGTATTATGGAGGGACGCCGTTACTCCGACGGCTTGCATCAGGCCATCGAGGCCAAGGAACGTGTTCAGGTGGAAGCAGCCACGCAGACATTTGCCACCATCACCCTTCAGAATTATTTCCGTATGTATCAGAAACTGTCGGGTATGACGGGTACTGCCGAAACGGAAGCCGGTGAATTGTGGAATATCTACAAACTCGACGTGGTGGTGATCCCCACCAACCGTCCCGTGGTGCGAAATGACATGGAAGAGATCGGAAGAGCACACGTCTGAACTCCAGTCACGAGTGGATATCTCGT